>JBKCXA010000627.1:0-3660 GCA_046316935.1 Prosthecobacter sp. | reverse complement strand
GACGAAGGCTGCGACCTCAATGACATCGCCATCCTCTACCGTGCGCACTTTCACAGCATGGAGATCCAGATGGAGCTCACGCAGCGTGGCATCCCGTTTCAGATCACCTCCGGTTTGCGCTTCTTCGAGCAGGCGCATGTCAAAGATGTGGCCGCCTTCATGAAGTTCGCCGTGAACCGCCAGGACGAGGTCAGCTTCATGCGCATGGTGCGCCTGTGCGATGGCATCGGCAATGTCAGCGCCTACAAGCTCTGGAACGAGTGGCTGCAAAGCGATGCCGCCAAGGCTGAGACGATGACCGGCACCTTCTCCGAGGTGCTTTTGCCGCTCAAAGTGCCGAAGAAGGCCAAATCCACGTGGGAACAGTTCGCCTACACGCTCGACGAGCTCATCGACAAGGAGGGCAAACCCGTCGCGCCCGCGTTCATGATCCGCAGCATCGTCGAAGGCGTGTATGAGGACTACATGAAGGCGAAGTTCAAAAACTACGAGCAGCGCCAGCAGGACCTCGAACAGCTCAGCAACTTCAGCGACCGCTTCACCGACTCTTTGGAGTTCCTCAGCCAGCTCAGCCTTCTCAGCGGCGTCGATACCGACAACAAGCCCGATCAGCAGGCGCAGAACCGCGACGCCGTCACCCTCACCACCGGCCATCAGGCCAAAGGTTTGGAATGGAACGTCGTCTTCGCCGTCTGGCTCGCCGACGGCATGTTCCCCCACAAACGCGCCATCGACGAAGGCGGCGACAGCGCCCTCGAAGAAGAACGCCGCCTCTTCTACGTCACGGTGACGCGAGCGAAGGACGAACTCTACCTCACCTATCCCGTCATCAATCATCAAGCCCGCGACGGCGACATCATGATGAGGCCCAGCCGCTTCATCACCGATCTACCGAAGGATTTGGTCGAAGTGTGGAATGTGAAGAGCGGGTGGTGAGGCCACACGTCGTCCTCGTCCTCGTCCTCGTCCTCGTCCTCGTCCTCCTGCTCGAACTCGTCCTCGATTCGGGCGCTGCGTTTCAAGTTTCAGGTTCCAAGTTTCAAGAAGCCCCCCCCGTCGCCGCCCCACCAACATCCATCTTGCCGTTTTCGGCCTCTCATGACACTCTAGGTCACCATGAGTGCTTCCCTCACCATTCAGTTCCCCGGCGAGCTTGGCAGCTTCGTTGAGCAGCGCATCGGCAAGTCGGGTCTTTACGAGTCTGCCAGCGAGTACATCCGCGATCTGGTGCGCCGAGACTATGAGCAAGAAGAGCAGCGCCGCTGGACCTGGCTGGAGCAGGAACTCGCCCCTGCCATGCAGGCCTCCGCATCGGAATTTGTCCCGTTGGATGCCGCATCAGTGATCGCCGAGGCCAAAGCTCGCAAGCAAGCCGATGGCCGCTAACATCTATCCAGCAGCTCGGGAGCGACTCCTGCAAATCTGGGACTACACGGACCGAACGTGGGGCGAGGAACAGGCGGACGCCTATGTGAACGGCCTGGTGGCCTTTGCTCATGATTTACCTCGACATCGTTCTCACTGGCGTCCCATGCGTGGAAAAGCCTTCGCTGGGGTCTGGTTCATCCGGCACGAGCACCATTACCTTTTCTTCCGCGAGCCTGCTGAAGGGCAGATCGAGGTGCTAAGTATCCTGCACGAGAACATGGACCTCCCCGCGCGGTTGAGGGAAGATGCAGAACGAGAAATCCCGTTATGATCAGCCTGACGCGCCCCTGCCGCTTCATCACCGATCTGCCAAAGGATCTTGTCGAGGAGTGGACGGTGCGGTGTGGGTGTTGAAACTCAGAAACAACTCAGCTCAATGAATACCGTCGCACTAACGCTCATTGGAATCGGCGGAGTATTTATTTTCCTGAACTGGGCTTGCTTGATCACATCGGCCGTGACCAAGAAGTTCCATTCTATGGTACCGCCATTGGGTGGATTGCTCATCCTGATAGGACTGCTTTTCACCAACGGTCGTCAGTGGGCGTGGATTGGCTTGCTGCTCGATCCGGGATTTCTGGCTATCATGTATGCTTTGCTGGACTTATGCCGCCAATTCCGCCGGTACTCGGAATCCAGGCTCATTCTTTGCCTTGAGGGTCAATCTAGTGACCTCAAAGTCCGCCTACGGCTGTTCAATGCTGACTGCTACCAGATAACGCTCGACAGAAGTTCTTCAAATGCGACTTCGGGATGGCGGTTTCGCACCTCTTTCGGAACATGGACCCGCAATGGGGGGCGTATCGAGTTGATTGCTCACACAAACAAAGACGAAAAGCCATCGCGAGCCGTTCTGGTGCAAACAGAGGGCTCAGACTGCTACGAAGTCGTCGAATCCACTTCCCTCGCCTCACAGATGCATGAAGCACCTGAGTTCCCGCCGACCACGTTCAGACTTTCCGTCGAATCGTCCCAATGAGTTTTGAATGAAGGCTCCCATTTTATTCGCGCTCGTTGTGCTCAATGCCCTCTTCGCATGCACCTCGCCCAAGACACCCTATGTCTCCGACGTCCGCGAGTCCAAGGACCTCCCGCCTTCACCTCGCTACAGCGTCGTCTTGATGGCCCTGCGCGATGAACTGCCGCGACACGACGACCTTCGCGAGTTCTACCTCTGCCAGGGAACGGAGCAGGTGGCGGCCTTGCAGCGGGATTTGCCGGAATTCACGCTACGGCATGCCTCGGAGACCTACACAGCCCCGGTGAAGGACTGGCCCGGCGTCACTTGGAGCCACCGGCGCTCCGATGACGCGCTGGCGACGCGGGTGACGATCGACATCGACGCCGCCACGGACGACACGATCACGACCACGCTCTCCATCGGCCACCAAGCGCCGAATCTCAGGCAAATCCGCCACACCTTCCGCCGCACTGGAACAACTTGGAAGCTCATGAAACGCGAAGAAGCGCCGGAGATCAGGATTTGAGCCGAGGGGCATTCGAAACGCTGATTTGGTCTCACGCAAAGTCGCAAAGACGCAAAGTCCTGAAAGCCTCTGGGAACCTTTGCGGCTTTGCGCCTTGGCGTGAGATCTTCAAATGCCTCGCCATGACGACGACGCTCTCCATCGGCCATCAAGCCCCGATCCTCATTCAAGCTCGCCACACCTGCCGCCGCCTCGGTTCGATGGTTCTCAGTCAGTGGAGATGACGGCCCTGAAATTCGCCGCTAACGTCACGCATGTCCGCCATTCTCCTCGCAAGCTCGTATCCGCCGGTTCACGTCGTCGTTTTGTTTCTGCTGGGGCTCGTGTGCGAGCTCGCCGCGACTTTTTTGGGCCTGTTAGGTTTGGTCCTTGGCTTGTTCCGAACCCGCATCGCCCCGGCGCATCGCTGCTCGGTGCTGGCTCTCATGGCGGCCGCTGCCGGGGCCTTCCTCATCTTCGTGAGCCGCTGGTTGGACCACCAGCTCCAGCTTCATAACGATGCGGTGGTTCGCATGGGCTGGTTCATCATCCCTCCGGCGGTGATCGCATTCGCTGCCTTGACCTTCACGCGCTGGCGACGCGGCTGACCATCGACCTCAACGCCGCCACGGACGACACGATCACGACCACGCTCTCCATCGGCCACCAAGCGCCGAATCTCAGGCAGATCCGCCACACCTTCCGCCGCACCGGTAAGACCTGGAAACTCATGAAACGCGAAGAGCGGCCAGAGATCAGGATTTGA
>JBKCXA010000626.1:0-2879 GCA_046316935.1 Prosthecobacter sp. | reverse complement strand
GCTCGCGAAGAACGCCTTGAGGCTCATCTTGCGGAGCAAGATGGCTACCTTGCTTCGCCTCGGCGATGACTTCCTCGAACTTGAGGCGGTGGATGGTGGCGTGGAGCTGAAGGCGCTGCGCTTTGAGCGGGGCGATCTGCTTTTTCAGCGCGGCGAGGCGTTTGGTGCGCTTTTCGGCGAAGGCTTCATCATGACGGCTCTGCCAGCAGGTGAGCACGTCCGGCAGGTCGCTCTCCGGCACACGCTGGCGCTTGTCATCGAGGCTGAAGCCGTCGTGCTCCATGTCGTAGAACCAGATGCGGCTGGTTTTGGCTCCTTTGGTGAAGAAGAGGATGGCGGTGGAAACTCCGGCGTAGGGCTTGAAGACGCCGGAGGGCATGGAGAGCACGCCATCCAGCCGGTTTTCCTCGATGAGGGCCTTCCGCGCGGCCACGTGGGCGTTCGAGGAGCCGAAGAGCACGCCGTCTGGCACGATGACGGCGGCACGCCCGCCCTGCTCCAACAGGCGGAGGAAGAGGTGCAGGAAGAGGATCTCCGTCTTCTTGCACTTCGCGGGCAGGGTGGGATTCACATCCCCACCATCAATGGCGCCTTTGAAGGGCGGATTCGCCAGGATGACGTCATACTGTCCGCTCTCGGTGAAGCCTTTGGAAAGGGTGTCCGCGTAGCTGAAGCGCGGGCGGGTGATGCCGTGGAGCATGAGGTTCATGCAGCCGATGCGGTGCATGACCATGCCGCTGTCCGCATCGTAACCCACGAAGTTGTTTTGTGTTGCCGCCCACTGCTCCGGTTTCATCCGGTCACCCACGAGACCATGCGGGAAGCCGTCTTCATCGTAGCTGAGGTGTTTCGGATTCGTGTGCTGCTCCAAGATGTACTGCCAGGCATTGACGAGGAAGCCGCAGGTGCCCGCCGCTGGATCGCACACCCGCTCATGCGGCTGGGGATCAATCATGCGCACCATGAGGCGGATGATGTGGCGCGGGGTGCGGAACTGGCCGTTCGTGCCGGCGGTGTTGAGCTTGCTGAGCAGGAACTCATACAAATCCCCCTGCACATCCTGATTCTGCGCGGAGACCTGCATGGCGTCGATGGCCTTGCAGGCCTCGTTGAGCAGGGAGGCCTTGTTGATCTTGAACTCGGCGTTCGCCATCAGGCGGGTGAAGGGATCAGGCTCAGGAGCCGGTTCCTCTTCGGCCTCCTTGGCATCGACTTTGCCCTTCTTCTCCGCTTTGGCAGGCTTCGCGACAACAAGAGCTGTTTCTTCCGTGGCGTTTGGTTCGCCTGCTGCCTCCTCAGGCGGTTGCCCGAGCTTCTTGATGAAGGGGAAGACCTTTTCCCGGACCGTCTCCAAGGCTTTGCCTGCCTCCAACTGCGTCCAGTAGGACCAGCGGAGCTTTGGATCGGGGAAGAAGGGCTTGTAGGGCTGCTTTCTGAGTCGTGCCTTGCGCTCGCCGTCCTCCTCCTGCTCATCCATGCGTTTGAGGAAGAGCAGGAAGCTGAGCTGCTCAATGGCATCGAGCGGATTGTTCAGCCCGCCCGACCAGAGCTTGTCCCAGAGGGATTTGACGGCGGAAAGCAGGGCGGGATCGGTGAGCATCGAGAGGATTTATGACTTATGATTTGAAGCATCAGGCCGCGAGGCGGGAGGTGAGGTCAAGGATGTCCTGACGCTCGCCGGGGGTAAAGAAGCGGTCGGCGGCGTTGCGGCCGAACTGGGTGAACGGCGGATCGTAGAGATCGGCCTCCTGGAGGCTGTGACGCTGCACAAAGAACTCCTGCACGGCGCGGAGGAAGCGGATCTGGTCCGCGCTGTAAGCGTGGGCGGTGATGTGCTCATTGAATCCGCTCTCCACGGCATCGGCATAGGTGGGCAGTGCGGCGATGTCGAGCAGGTTGCGGATGAAGCCGAGAAATCCGGCGTTGCCAGTGAGGTCGATGCCAAAGGCACGACGGGCGACGGAGGAACTGAGATGAAGATCGCTGTTCTCGCCCAGTCGCTCGTGCAGCAGGCGCTCCAGCTCGACGAGTTGCTCTGGAGTGGGCTGGCGGCCGGATTGCAAGGCCGCGATCGCCGCGCTCGTGGCGAGGATTTCCTGAATGCGAGCCTCCACCTGCTGGCGGTATTCATTCACATACACTGGCTGCATGCCGGGGCCGAGAATGATGATGCTGCGAGGCATCAGGAAGTCCGGCAGGTCCAACATGCGGAAGGACGGAATGGTGGAGCGGCGACGCTTCATCTCTCCCGCGAGGTCGGTGACGATCTGCGTGAGCTGCTGCGGCGTGGCATCGGCCAACGTGGGAGTGGTGGAAGACAGCACGATCCCGATCGAAGCCTGCCGGGCAGCGTTTTGATGCACATCCTCCGGCAGTCGTGCGACATCCGATACGACTGAATCCAGCGCCTCGGGCGTCGAAGGACGGCGGCGCAGGCGGTCGAGTTTCAGCGCCTCAACCTTCAACGTGAAACTTTCCGCCGCCAGATCGACGTCACTCACATGCCGCAGCAGCGGGGCGATCTCCGTGCGCAGATACTCCAGCGAATCCGGCAGGATGAACTGCCAGAAGTGATCCCGCCAAGCCCGCTCCACACGATGCCACTCCCGCTGGATCAAGAATGAATCGACGGGCACGCGGGCGAGCATGGCACGGAGATCAAGGATGGCCTGCTGGCAGGCAAAACTTGCGGGTTCCAGCCGTGCAGCCTCCAGCAGATCCACTCTCAGCCGGAATAGGCGCACGAGGATGGGCAGCTCGGCAGGCTGCGGCGGGTCGATGCGTCTGCCGAAGTCGTTTTGCCAGAAGTCGAGGATGAGGAAACCATTCTTCCCATTGGCAGGCAGGCGCTCGGGGTAATTGCAGGCCTCCTGGCTGCG
>JBKCXA010000625.1:0-22065 GCA_046316935.1 Prosthecobacter sp. | reverse complement strand
GGTCAAAACTCTCCAGCGCGAAGCCGAGCGGGTCGATGCGCTCGTGGCAGACGGCGCAGGCGGAATCGGTGCGGTGCTGCATGAGGGCCTCGCGCAGGCTGGAGGGCTTGCTGGTCTCTTTGAGCTCCGGCACGTTCGGCGGCGGCGGCGGTGAGGCGATGCCGAGCACGACTTGATACAAATAATCGCCGCGCACGACGGGGCTGGTGCGGTGCGGACGCGAGGTCTTCGTCAAGATGGCCGCCATGCCGAGCAAACCGCCGCGATGATGCTGCGCGATGCCTTTCACCTCGCGGAAGTCGCCGCCGGTGACGCCGGGGATGCCGTAGTGCTTCGCGAGGCGCTCGTTGAGGAAGGTGTAGTCGCCGCCGATGATGTCGGAGACGTTGCGATCATGGCGGACGAGATGGGTGAAGAACTCGACGGCCTCGCGCAGCATGTCGTTGCGCAACTCGGGGGTGAACTGCGGGAACTTTTTCTCATCGACGGTGCTCTTCTCGTCGAAGCCGTTGAACTTCAGCCACTGGCCGGCGTATTCCTTGGCGAGAGCGGCGGCTTTTGGATCGCGCAGCATGCGTTTGGTCTGCGCGGCGAGCACTTCGGGCTTCAGCAAACTGCCATCATCAGCGGCTTTGCGAAGCTGCCAGTCGGGCAACGAGGCCCAGAGGAAATAGCTGAGGCGTGAAGCGAGCTCGTGGGCGTTCAGCGGCACCTCGCTGGTCTTCGCGTCGGCGATGGGCGGCAGCGTTTCGGCTTTGAAGAGGAAATTGGGCGAGACGAGCACGCGCACGAGCACTTCACGAGCAGCGGACTCGCGATCGAGTTCCTTGGCGCGGCTGGCGAAGTAGAGCGCGTCGAGTTTTTTGATTTCCTCGTCAGTGATTGGCCGACGCCAGGCACGCTTCGTGAACTCATGCAGATGCCAGAGTAGGGCGCCGTCGTATTCCTGCTGCTGTTGCTTGTTGAGGTTGGGATTCGCGTTGTAGCCCCAGTCCTTCTTCATCGCGGCGAGGTAGTTCTTGTCATTCTGGCCGAGGAGCTGGCCAAGCTGATCATCGCTGAAGTAATAAACCGTGTAGTTGGGCCGGCCGCCGCGGTAGAGGTTGTTTGCGACCTCTTCGAGACGTCGCTCAAACATGTCCGGGAACGCGGTCTTCATCTTGTTGAAGTCGTTCATCGTCTCGCCGGACTTCTTCGTGCTGCGTTTCCAGATGGTGAGTACGCCAGGGATGATCTTTGTCACGTCGCGCGGTGTTTCGGTGGTCATGGTCCACTGGATGGTGGCCTCATCGACCTCGGGATTTTGCATGTCGAGGCGTGCATGAACCAGGAGCCAGTTCGCGCCTTCGGGCAGCGGCAGCTTGAAGACCTGCGGCGCAGCAAAGGCGAGCACTTTGGGCTCAATGGTGCGACCGGGCTGCGGATGCTTGCCGTAAAGCGCCCGCACGTTTTCCAATTCGGCGAGGTTTGGCGGCGGTGGTGTTTGTTGGCGCTTTTCAGCGATCGTTTTATCGAGCCACGTCAGGTAATTGAGCTTCTGCTTGCCGATGTGGTAGTCGATCTGCGTCACGAGGGCGATGTCGCCTTTGTTGCCATCGCCAGTATCGCCAAAGCAGAGGTTCACGTGCGCTTTGCCATTCACCGGCCCCTGCATCACATAGGGACGAATGCCGTCGCTGTCCTGCTGCTGACGCTGCACGCCGCTGCCGGGTTTTTTCGGATTGTTCCAGCTCAGCATGTCGGCCTCGATGGCTTTGATGCGTTCGTGAGCGGCTTTTTCATCGGCAGGCAACTCGCGCCACGGCACGCGCACGAGGTCGAGGTAGCGGCTTTTCGGCTCGGTGGAGTTCACGAGATTCCACCAGTTGCTCAGGAAGTGAATGCTGAGCTTCATGTCCTTCGCGAGCTGGTCGAGCGGCGTTTTCGCGTGCTTGTGCTTCCAGCAGGCGAGCATGTAATCGCCCTCGCGCATCGGATCGAAGTCCTTCGGCAGATGCGGCGCGGCTTTTTGCTGATACCACACATACAGGCCCTGCTGCGCCTGCGCCTTCACCTGCTCCGGCCCACGCAGGCCGATGCGCTGCGGATGAAACACGATGCCTGTGCCTGGCATGATGGTGGCATGGTCCGCGAGCTTCCGCGCCGCGGCGAAATACTTGTCGATGGCCGCCGGGCTCATGAAAAGCACGTCGCCCGTGTTGGTGAAGCCTTCGCCACCGCCGCCGTCGGTTTGGAATTCCTTCGCCAGCGCGTAATCGCGGCCGGTGAGGTCGCGCAGCGTGTTGTCATACTCCGCATTCGTGAGGCGACGCATCGTCACCGGGCCGGGATCGCCGGATTTGGCCTCCGCGAGCACGTCGAGGCCGTTTTGCACCCAGCCGGTGATGGCGGCTTTTTCATCAGAGGTGAGCTGCTTGGCCTTTCGCGGCGGCATGTCGCCGTTGTCGATGGTGTCTTTGACCTTGGTCCAGATCTCGAATTCTTCGGCGAGCTTCGGATCCGCGGCGAATTGCTTCAAATCGACATCGCCCTTCATTTTGTCGGCGTTGTGGCACTCGTAGCACTTCGCGGCGAGCATGGGCTCGACGGCCTTCCAGTCTGCGGAGCGGGCTGGAAGGACAAAAAGGACTGAAGGGACGAAAAAGACGGCGAAACGGCGCATGGGGGGGCGGATGACTACGCACAGAGCCGGGCATCTTTCATGCCGGAATTGCCGCTGAGCAGACTGCGATTGTTCTGGCCGGACTTTTTACCTCCTGAGCCGGTAGAAGCGGAGGGCGAAGCTGCTGGTGGGGAGGTCGAAGACGCGTTCGGCTCCTTCGACGCGGGTGCCGTGGGTGACGAGAGACCAGGTTTGGAGGTCGGCGCTGGTTTCGAGGAGGATGGCAGTATCTGCGGCGCTCCAGCGGAGGGTGGGCGGATTGTTTTGTGCGCTGGGATCCACGATGGCGAGCTGGGGTGGGGAGGTGACGGTGGCGGGCTTGCTGCTGGCGCTGCCGGGGTCAAAGCCGGCGTTGTGCTCGGCGAGGTTGAGGTAGCCATCGCCATCACTGTCTGCGGCGGGATCAGTGATGCTGGTGAGCTTTTCCCAATCATCGCTGAGGCCGTCCATATCGGCATCGGTGGCGGGCTGGGCGGCGACTGGCGGGAGAGTGCCAAAGGTGTAGCTGGTGGTGACGATGGGACTGGTGCCGGTGAGGTAGCTGAAGGCAAAGGCACGGAGAGTGGCGGGGCCGGTGATGAGCACGGGATCAAAGCGGCTGGTGAGCTGCCAGGGGCTGCCGTTGAGGGAGTATTTCACGCTGCTGTCAAAGCCTGCCCCTGGCACCTCGATGATGACGGAGAGGCTTTCTCCCACGCCGAGAGGTGCGTATTGCCCGCCAGGAGGCTGAAACTGCGGCGGGGCTTGCTGGCTCTGCTGCGCGGTTTTGGCCGAAAGGAAGGCGATGGAGCTGAGCGGGGTGATTTGACTGAGAAGGAGGTGTGAGGTGCCGCCGGGGACGCTGAGGCTGGTGGAGCCGGGACTGCCGAGGCCGGTGCTGCTGCCGCCATCGGTGAGAGCGGTGATGCTGGCATTGCCGCCCATGGTGCCGGGAGCAGTGCCGCCGGTGGTCCAGTCGGCCACGCGGGCTCGTTTCAAGGCGGAGGCGGTGGTGCTGACGAAAGGCTCGCCGGAAAAGGCGACGACGTTGGAGTAGAAGGCCTGATTGGGCAGTTTGGCGGGCAGCGCACCGGTGGCGGTGGCGGTGTAGTGGCCCGGGGTGGTCTCGCCATACCTGTCCCATGCCGGCAGGCCGCCGCGGGTGCCGCTGGCGAGGAATTCGCCGCTGCTGAGCGGCGTGATGGCATCCAGGTCGAGTCCATTGAGCGCCAGCCCCTCCACCAGGGTGGGCACATTCACGCCATCAAAGTCATGGATGCTGGCTCCGCCGATGGCATCCGCATAGGTGAGCAGCAGGCGGTGCCCGCCGGGCTTGTAAAGCACATGCACGGTGCGCAGAGGGCGCTGCATGTTGAAGGCCAGAGGCAAAGGCTCAAAGGTCAGATCTTCGTAGGAGGTGTTGTTGGCGCTGTCAAAACTGGTGAGCCGGGCGATGCGGAGCATGGATGAACCGGGCACCCAGGTGATGAGGGTGGCACTGTGGTAGTTCTGTGTTTGCGCGGCGAGGTCCGGAGCGAAGAAGCCCGGCACATAGCGTGAGGCAGCGGGCAGGCCGTTCCATTCGGTGACGTGTTCGGAGCTGCTGTCATCCGCACGGAAGATCTGCATGCGGGCGTTGGTGGCCGGTGTGTCATCACCGAGCACGGCGATGACGGGCAGGTAGTTGGTGCGGAGATAGACGGTGCCTGCATGGCGGGCATTGGCGGCCATGTTGTAGTTTTGGAAGGAGGAAAAATTTTGCCCGATGGTGCAGAAGGCGAGCGGCTGGGGATCACTGCCGGCGTAGCCGATGGCCACGGGCTGCTGGCCGGAGGTCAAAGCATGGGTGGCGAGTGCTTGCGGTTCGGGCGGTGTGAAGCCACCGAGCGGTGCGGGCAGGTCACTGCCATCCAGTGGCACGGGTTGCACGCTGTTGAAGTCCCGTGAGCTGACGACGATGGAGAGGCTGGAGGGGCTGATGAAGCGCCCGACGGCCATGTTTTCCACGCCGCCAAAGCCGACACTGCGCGGCGTGCTCCAGGCGTAGCTGCCGTCTGGCTGGCGGAGGCCGAGGGTGAAGCTGCCTTGCTCGCGGTCGAGACTCAGCACATCGAGCGAGCCATCGGCATCGGCGTCAAAGGCGGCGGTGAGCCGGGCATCGGTGGTGGTGATCCAGGGCACAGCTCCGGGGAGGATCTGGGCGTGCAGAGACGGGCTGGCGGCGCAGGCAGCCAGGATGAGGAGCGATGGAAGAAAGGTTTTCATGGCGTCTCAGGGATGGTCACGGTGCCGCAGTCCACCACGCGGCTGATCTCGCCATCGGCACGATAATTGACGAGGTAGTAGCGGTAGGTGGCACCTTCCTCGACGGGGTGGGTATCGACGAGGGAGAAGAAGGAAGTGAAAAGTTCACCGGTGAGGTAGGTGAGCGTCTTGATGTAGGGATCGCGGATGGTGGTGACGGGGAAGGCACCTTCGTTTTCGACTTTGTGAGCGATTTGATGCCGCAGCGGACTCACCTGCACGAGTGCGCCGGGCTGCTCCCCAGCGATGAGCGTCTGGCGGAAGAGGACGCAGGGCATGATGCCCGGGTCGAGGAGGTAGCTGGCGGGATCGCTGCCTTTGCTGAAAGGGTAGGGCGGTCCCGCAAAGCCACCGGCGATGTTTTGTTCATCCAGGGTGAGCGTGGTAAAGCTGGCAGGCCGGGTGGCGCTCATGGGATCAGCGGGGACGTGCTCGATGATGCGCGAGGGCACGGTGAGGACGCCGAGATTCACCACCACGGGGTAAAAGGACGCCGCGGTGCTGTTTTGCAGCGTGCTGCGCTCAGGCACATACGTGGGCAGGCCGGTGAGCTCTGCACTGCGGTAGGCCGTGACGCCGGGGATCTGCACGACCTCCGGCATGGGCCGTGCCGGCCAGGCGACGAGCTTTTCCGGCCCTACGACGGGCGGGGCCTGCCAGCGGAAAAGCTGCGCCGTGCTGGAGACATAGGCCGACTGCCGCAGGCCGAGCACATTCACCCAGACGAGGTAGTCGATGCCTGGCTCGACGCTGAACTCCGCCTCATGCAGCGGGCTGGTGCTGCCGGGCGGCAGCTCGGCGGTGTCAAAGTAGCGCAGGGAGGTCAGCGACTTGGCCGTTGTTTCACCGGCCAGCTTGTAGCTGGTGGGGATGATGATGCTGTTGGGAGTGATCTGTGTCGTGACGGTGGTGAGACCGCTGCTCACGGTCTCGGCGAGCGGATCATCTTGTTTCAAGGGAGCCACATAGATGCGAAATCGCTCCACCCCGGGCGGCGGGCAGAACCATTTCAATTTCACACGACCTCTGCCGGCGACCATTTCCTGCGCCTCGGGCGTGTTGAGCAGCGGCGTGGCAGGATCTGGCACCAAAACGACCTCGCCGAGATAGACGAAGGGGCTGGGGTTGTTGTTTTGATCAAAGCACTGGAGGTAGTAGCGCACCTTGGCGCCATAGGGCGGGAGGTTGCTGTCCTCCGCGAGCACCTGCTCGGGCTTCGGCTGGCCGGGGTCGATGGTGAGGCTCTTCACCAGGGAGAGATCGCCCTCGTCCATGCGGCGGTAGAGACGCCACTCCCGCGTCGTCTCCGGCACGGTGGAGGTGATGACGATCGGCACGATGCTGGTCTGATCCGGCGGCCGGGCGTCATGCACGCACTCGCAGTCACCGCCTTCGGGCAAAAGGATGACGCGGTAGGTGGGGTTCAGGCCGTCATTGAGCGAGCGGCCAGGATGTTTGAAAATCACCGCATTGCCCGCCACCTGCGCCACACCACGCCGCACCCAGGTCTGGCCCACGAGTGGCAGGGTGATCTCCTGCTGCACGACGACGGTGCGGGTGTCGTGGCTGTTGTCCGCCAGCAGGCCGCGTGCGGTGTCTGGACCGAGTCCGTTTTGACTGGTGAATGAGAGCGTCTCACCGAGCTCGGCCAGCTCCTTGCCAGGCTCGAAGGCTGTCGGCGAATAGCGCCCGGTTTTGAAGTTTTTCACGTGCCACACGGTTTCGGAGGCATCGACGCCGATCGTGTCCGACAAAGCCCCGATGGTCGAGCAACCATCCACGGCCAGGCTGACGCAGTACACGGTGAGATTGCCCGTCTGGCTGTCGAAGAGCGTCGTTTCATAGGTCTGCACGTCACCCGCGGCTCCGCCAAAGGACAAAATGGGCGACTCATGCAGGAGCGTGGCCGTGAGACCGCGTTCGGCATAAAAAAAGAAACGAGTCGCCACGATGTCACTCGTGGCGCGGGTGCAGCGGGCACGGAGATGCACGATTTTGGCCTCCGGGACTGCGGGAGCCGTGCGAGGCTCATTGCCGCTGCTGAGGAAGTGGGTGACCAGCTTGCCGCAGTTCACGTTGATGTTGCCCACCGGAGCCACCGGCCCTTTGCGGTCGCGGAAAACGCCGAAAGCAGGCGGGCTGGGGGCGCTCTGCACCTGATGATGGATGCCGGGCACGGCGGCATCCAGCGCCGTGTCATGCAGGGCTGTCACGGCATACCAGACGCTGAGATTTTCATTCGCTGGCGAAGGCAGGGCTGTGGTGTCCGTGAAGCTCAACCAGCCGTCCACCGCGCTGCTGTGCTGCACGATGCCCAGCGGGGTGAGATTGCGGAACATCCACGGCGTCTCCAGGTTGTTCAAATTGCTGAACCCCGTCTCCGGCATGAAGCCGCGATACACGGCATACCTTTGCGTGGTGCGGCCCAGCACACCCTGCGGCACGCCATTCGCCTTCCAGCGCAGCACATGATGCCGCTGACCTCCCGCGCCGACGGGTAAATCCGCCACCGTGAGGCCCTGCGGCACATCCGGCGGGATGGTGAGCACTGCCACGGCCTCACCTACAGATGAAGGAGGCCCGGTGCGGCCCAGCAGGTCCACGGCACGCACAAAGTAGCGCCAGCGGGTGTTATCCACGAAGCCGCCGTAGCGGTTGTTCAGGTTTCCCTCCTCGATGGGCTGGTCACGGTTGGCATCATCCGCCGCGAAGTGCTCCGCTGGCTCGGCGGGATCGATTTCGAACTCGAAATCATCCACGTCGGCATCGTCGTAGAGCTTTTTGACCGGCACCGGCGTGGTGGTGACTCGATCCATGACGAGCGGCCCGTGAGTCGTCACAAAGCTCTCGATCTGCGCCGGCGTGGCGTTCAGCGGCAAACCGTTGTTTTCAGCAAACGTGGCATCCACTCGATAGACGTGAAAGCCCAGCACATGCAGTTGCTGCCGCCGGAGCGCATCCGGCACGGACCAGCGCAGGAGGATGGTGAGATCACTCTTCGGCTTCAAATGCGGCACCTGCACGACGCGGCCCGGCGCGGTGAGGCTCTCGCCCTGCCCAGGTGTGAGCGAGACACGGCCGATGACACCGCCATCCACGCCGCCGGTCCACTCACGCAGCTCCACCACCATCGGCCCGGCTCCCGCAGGCAGCGGCGAGGCCCAGGCACGGCCCAGGGCCATGCGCAGAGCCGGGTGGACGTGCGCCACGCTTTGCACCGAGGCCATGTCTTCCGGCGTTTGCAGCGCCCGGGCCACCACGGCGGAGATTTTTTCGGCGAGCGGCTTGTTATCAAAAGGCGAGGTGTTGGTAGCGATGCCGCCCACCACATTTCCAGCCCAGTTTTTCCGCCGCAGGAGGTCACGCAGGTCTTTGTCACAGGCTGCATTATCCGCGCCGAGGGTGGCCGCACGGCTGATGAGCAGTTGGATGGCCGGGATGGCCGTCGTGGGGTTCACGATGCCCATCTGGGTGAAGGTGCCATTCGGCACGGTTTGCAGATAAACGGCCACACTGCGGCCATTCAGCGTGCTGGGGCCCGGTGAGCGCCAGATGAGGTAGGCCCAGTTGGCACTGTCCGCACCTACCGTGCTGAGGCCGGAGGTGAGGATGGAGTCATCCAAGTTCGGCGGCGCGGACGGGCCACCGGGTAAAACTTGAGCCTGGAGATTCAACGAGGCCGCGATGAGGAGCAGAAGGATGCGTTTCATGGCCGTGGGGATCAAAGGTCGAGGTCAAAGTCCAGCGAGGGGCCGGGCTGGTAGGAGAAATTCATCCGCAGCGTCTTGTGCAGCGTGAAATCAAAGGGTGAGACACCCACCTCCAGGCTTACATCCGCCTTGCCCGTGCCGACGATGGGATGCCCCAGCGGATCACTCAGCAGCGGCAGGACGTTCAGCGGATTGTCCGTGTTGAAGGTGGTGGCTCCGATCATGCTCAAGCGGGCGCTGATGTCCGCCAGGCACAGCACCTCACCGCTGACGCCAAAGTCCTGCCGCAGTCCCAAAGCCACCGCGTAGTCATCACCGGGCACGTCCAGATGCCGGGTGAAATAAAAGCCGCCCATGCCGCAGCCCGCTTTGAGGTTCAGCATTGGACTCGGCGGGATGCCGATGAGTGCATTGATGCTGATGCTGCCATAGCCAAAGGCATACAGGCCATACACCGGCTGGCTGCCGCCGCTGAAAACGGAGTTCACCTCAGGCCGGTTGAGCAGTGCTGACACCTCGGAATCCACCCGGCTCATGACATCACTCGGATTGCAGGCTCGGCCGAGGAAGACCGCCGCCTCGATGTCCGCCCAGTCACTCTTGCCTGCGCCTTTGCCATAGAGGTAGGCATCATTGCCACCGAAACCGAAGCCCAGCTCCGCTTGCTTGATGGTGAGCACACCGAGCTTAAAACCATCTCCCGCCACGCCAAAACGACCCGCGAGGCCATTCACCATGCCGGAGGAGCCAAATGCGAACTTGGCCTCCACTTCCAGCTCTGTCGGAGCTGGAGGTGCGCCGAAATCAAACTTCGTGCTGGCACCCAGCGTCAGCTCCGCGGCCACCCCGGCGCTGGTGCGGCAGGCATTGGATGGCGTGTCACTGCTGAGATCGCGATACAAAAGATAGCCGTGGAAGTCCAAATCCATGCCCAGGGCCAGCTTCAAGTCCGCGTCCAGCCGCAGCTCATGCAGCGTGTCGCCATTGATGCGGGCCTGGCCGTCGATCTTGCCAAACTGCATGTCCGCGAGATCTGCCAGCGAGCTTCCTTCCGCATCCTTGGGCGAAAGGAAGGGCACATCACCCGAAGCCGACTGCAGCATCTCATTGATGCCAGCAAAGATGGAGTCCACCGCGCTGCGCAGCCGGTCCCGCGTGTCACTCACATGCACCCGCATCTCCTCACTGATCTGCGCCGCCGATGCACTGCCGAGGAAGCGATTCAAGATGGCATCCGCGATCTGCGCGTCCGTCTGCGCCAGCGGAGCGGCGGCATCCGGCAGATCTGCCAGGCCCGTGGTGAGCACCGGAGCCCAGTCTGGGCTCAGTGAGATGGCATTGATGCCGCTGCGCACATCGGCGATGCCACTTTGCAGCAGCGTCAGCGCCCCATAGGCCGTGCCCAGCGTCTCCTCAACCTCCTCCGGCACGGCGGGTGACGGCGAGCCGCTGATCGCCGTCGCCAGCGCATTCGCCACCGCCAGCACTGTGGCCGTATTGCCGATCATGCTCTTCAAACTGCTGGAGATGCTGTCCACCTTGTTCAGCCGCACCATGACCGGCTGCTTCCAGCTCAGCGCCGTGTCTGTGGCCTGCGCCGCATCATTGAAAAAGTCGTTCAAATGGCCCAGCAGCGCACTTTGCACCTGCGTGGCGTTTGCATTCGAAGGCAGCGTCAAACGCGCCGCCGCCACGGCCTCGATCAAAGGCTGGCGCACGAGGTTTTCCGGCGTGTCAGCCAGCAGTTGCTCGAAACTCGCGAGATCACTCATCACCGCGCCGAACCCCGGCACGACACTCTGGATCGCACCCAGCGGGCTGCTCACGCCGACACCTTCCAGTGCCTGACCGATCAAAGCACTAGCGTCGATGCTCGGCAGGCTCACGCCGAGCTCGGCGCTGAATTTCAGATCCGCCGTCGTCGGCGTGATCGTGCGGGCGCGGCTCTTCACCTTCAAAAGCACCAGATGATCCTCCTCCAGATCCAGCGGCCCCATCTCAAAGCAGCGCTGGGAGACATTCCACTTCATCGGGAAATCAAAGTCCACCATCCCAAGCCAGTTTTTCATCGCATGAACACGATAGGTGGCCGCCGTGCGGTAGGTCGTCAGGTTCAGCGGCGAGCCGCTCACCACCGGCACCCCCAGATTGCCAGGATCAAACTCCGCCTGCGTGAACGGCCCAGCCTCCGGCGGCGGCTGCATGACATGCACGATGGCATTCGCCGAAGACTCGCTGTTCGAGCTGGCGTGCGCATGCACCTTCAGGTTTTCAAAAAACGGCACGTCCACACTGCCCGCGATGCTCGCATAGCCCAGCGTCGGCTCCACGCCATTGCCCGGCCAGTGATTCAGATACACTCCGCACAGCGGCGACATCGAATAAGACGCGCTGCCGGGACCTTTGAGCTTGATGTTCCCCGGCACCCGCAGACGCGAGTCGAGCTGTGTCTGCGCAAACTGCTCCGCCGTCTGCTGCGCCTTCGTCACCAGCGAGCCGTTGTGATTAAAGCCCAGGATTCCCTGCAAAGTCTTGTCCGTCAGCCCCGGCAGCGCCGTGTCCACACCGAGAGAAAGAAACGTCTCCGCCCCCGGCCCGTCGCAGGGGCTCGGCTGCACAAAATCCATGCTCAGCACGGCGATGCTCGTCTTCCAGTAGTCGAGCAGCTTCGGGCTTTGATTCGGGTCCACCTCGCCTTTGTTGAGAGCGCCGTTCGACCACAGTTTCAGCCCCAAAAAGTCCACCGTGAACTCACATGGATGCGCTGGAGATGCCCCGCCCACTGTCACACCGCCATCCAAAGCACTGCCAGCCACGCAATTGTCCAAAAAGGCCAGCTTGATGCCATCCAGACTGAAATCGAAGCCATTGATCAGCAGCGGCCCCAGATCGTCCGGACTCTGAATCATGCCGCTGATGCCGCCGGAGCGCACATACAGCTTCGTGGCATCCAGCAGGCTGTAGTTTTCCGCGCCGCTGCCGCCGATGCGGCACACGCCCTCGCAGCTCGTCAGCTCGCTCTTCCGCAGATTGAACCCCGCATAATCCGCCGCTCCGCTGCTGTAAGCGGCCTGATGCGGATGCTCCACCTGCGTGCCACCACTGCCAAAACCGCGTCCGCTGAGATGCACCGCCGCCGTGCGATTTTGCGTCTCCAGCCCATCCACCGCCGCACCACGCCAGGTCAGGAAGTGGCCGGGAAGCATCGCCTTGCCCACCATGCCGTTGCCGTTCGTGCGGCTGATGCGATGCGCAAAAAGCTGCGTCGGCGTGCTTTGAAACGTGCCCCAGGCAAAGGAAAGCAGCGGCGCATTGTCCGCTGCGGCCGTCATGTCCGCATCGAGCGACCCATCGGCCAGGAACTGCATTTCTTGATCCTGATTCGTCAGTGCGAAGAACCGCACGCCCACCGCCGGCACCCCACTGGGGCACTCTTTCTTCCCCGTCTCCGGCTTCGTATCCGGCGTGTAGTAGGCGGCGATGCCCTGCACGCCGCCGAGCAGGCTGTCCTGGTCCACCACATCATTCACGATCTCAAACACACTGTCCGCTGTGCCAGCACCAGAAGTGCTGACGAGCCAGTACGTCGGGAAATGCGTCCACCACGCCCCCGCATTGAACCCCAGCTTCAGCGCCTCGATAAAAGCCGCGCCATCCTCCGCCACGCTCACCTGCACTGTGTCCTGCCCGCTCACGGTGGCCGTGCGGAAGACCTGGCTGTTTCCCGCATGAAGCGGCACGCCAGCAGGCCACTGGAGCAGATTGTTCAGCCCGTAGCTCTCCAGCGTCAGCAGCTCCAGCGCATCATCATAGACCACCGCCGTAGGGACGAAGGTGAACTTCCCCGTCGCCGTGGAAAAACTGATGCCACCCGAGCCAAAAACCAGCGGCAGACGCTCCAGCGTCACATACGTCGTGCCGGATAGCACGAAGGCGGCCATGCCACTTGGCAGCAGATTGCTCTCCAAAGTCATGTCAGCGGCGGTGATCTTGTTTTTCATCACCCGGGTGCCAGCCGTGTAGGTGTAGCCCATGCCGCGAGGCAGCCGCACCGTCACCGAGGCCGCCTTGGCACCGCTCATTTTCAGCACCACACCGCTGCGGTTAAAAGTCACCCCTTGATGCACCACCGTCCCCGCCGCCGTCACCGGTATCTCCGTGCCATCGCCATACACCGCGTCTCCATTCGACAGGATCTCCACCGCCAGCGGCGTGCCGCCAAAAGTGGCGCCTGGAGCCGTGGGAATCACCCCCTGGCCCGGCACCACCGCCAGCGTGCTCGTCGGCAGCGGCAGCGCTGCCGGATAAAGGTCCGCGACGGGGTCATTCGACATCTCATTCCCGTAAGTCACGATACTGCCGAAGAAGATTTTGCCCGTCAGGCTCAGCAGCCGCTGCGCCGCAAAGGCCCGCTCACCATCGGAAGTATCCGTGGGGCCGGCCGGCAGCTCATTGTGAGACACCTGCAGCACCGGCACATACTCCTCCGAAGCATCCAGCACACCCGGCGGCACACTGAACTGGAGATTCATCGTCGCTGAGGCGCTCGCCACCGTCGCATCCGCCCCCAGACCGCCCGCGTGGCTCATCACCGACTGGGAAAAGAGCTGGCCCGGGCTCGTGTACACCACCGCCCCGCTCACCGCGTGCTTCAGTTGGATGCGCACAAGGTTGCTGATCGTCGCGCTCGTGGCTGCCACGTCAAAATCATCGAATCGCAAGGTCGAAACCGTCACCGATGCCGAGAAGGTATTCTGGGTCGTCGAGGACTCGATCATCCAGCGCCGCGTCCATGAATCCAGCACCACATGGGTCGAGGCATTCAGCGCCGCATCCCCGCTCGTCGTGTTTTGAAAGTGAAAATAGAGCTGCGTGTTCGGGGCGCTCGAATGGGGCGTCACCAAGATGAAGATGGTGCCGTAGTTCTCTCCGGCCCGCTTCGCACGCCACTTCGCCTTCATCGTGTAGCGTTTGTTCGGCAGCAGCTTTGTTTGCGGGCGAAAAGCCAGGCCGAAAGTGTGCTGATCTGTCGTCGTCACCGCATCCAGAGACACCTGATACTCCTCCACCACCTCGGTGACGACCGGCCCGCCGCCATCCTTGATGAAAGGCACCTTCACCCCGGCCTCATCCTCAAACCACATCGTCGATTCAAAGGTATAGCCCACCGTGTCCAGCCCATCCCAGGTAAAGCTCAGCCCCCATTCACCTGTCACGAGCGACTGATTCGGCACATGACCCGTAAGCGCATCTGCCTCCACCAAGAGCCCGCTGTAATTGGTCGTCTTCACAGGCGCCACCGAAGAGACAGTCACACCCGCAAAAGAGACGCCGGCCTGCAATAGGCCCAGCAGAAGGAGTAGGAACCTCGTTTTCATAACGATTCAAAGTAGATCATCCCCCGCCAAGCAGGCTCGGCGAGAACCACGAACGAACGCTGCTTTTAACCTATCTCAGGCGGAAATGGAACCCCAAAATCTAGGTCCCTTACCGCTCCATCTGCCAAAGAATGAAGGCCATTTCCTCGGCGACTTCGTGCAGGTGCTCGTAGCGGCCGGATTTGCCGCCGTGACCGGCTCCCATGTTCGTTTTGAGGAGGAGCAGATTCTTGTCGGTCTTCATCGCACGCAGTTTGGCGACCATCTTGGCCGGTTCCCAGTAGGTGACGCGTGGGTCGTTCAATCCGGCGGTGAAAAGCATCGGCGGATAGGCTTTGGCGCTCACATTGTCATACGGGCTGTAGCTGCGGATGAACTCGAACGCGGCTTTGTCCGTGATGGGATTGCCCCACTCTGGCCATTCACCGGGCGTGAGCGGCAGTTCTTCGTCGAGCATCGTGTTCAGCACATCGACAAAGGCCACGTGGGCCACCACCGCACCAAAAAGCTCCGGCGCTTGATTGGCGACTGCGCCCATGAGCTCGCCACCGGCGCTACCGCCGCTGGCGGTGATGCGACCTTTCGCGGTGTAGCCTTTCTCAATGAGGCAACGGGCGGCATAGACGAAGTCGTTGAAGGTGTTTGTGCGCTTTTGCAGCTTGCCATCGAGATACCACTGGTAGCCCATGTCATCGCCACCGCGGATGTGGGCGATGGCATACGCGAAACCGCGATCAACGAGTGAAAGGCGTGACGTGGAAAAATCCGGCGGCGTGGCCATGCCATACGCGCCGTAGGCGTAGAGGTGCAGCGGCTGACTGCCGTCTTTCTTGAAGCCTTTCTTCGTGAGAATGGAAACCGGCACCTGCACGCCATCGCGGGCGGTGATCATGAGGCGCTCCGTTTGATACTGGCTGGCGTCGTAGCCGCTGGGGATCTGCTGCACCTTCAGCGTCTCCAGTCGCCTCTCGGCGACGTGGTAGTCGTAATCCGTCGCGGGCGTCACCATGGACTCATAGTCGATGCGCAGCTTCGTCACGGCGTATTCGGGATTCGCTCCCAGGCCGGCGGTGTAGCTCGATTCGGGGAAAACGATGGGCTCGGGCTTTAAAGGCGCGTCGTAGCGGCGGATCTCGATTTGATCGAGGCCGTCAATGCGGCCTTCGGTGACGAAGAAATCTTTGAAGAGGCCGATGTCGGTCAAATAATGCCGATCGGAGCCTGCGATGAGCGTTTTCCATTCGCCGGGTTTCTCCAGCGAGGCGCTGGCGATGCGGAAGTTCACATGCTCGTCGTTCGTGTGGATGTAGAGCACGCCGTCACGCACATCGACATCGTATTCGCGACCCACTTTACGCGGGCTGATGAGAATGGGCTCCGCGAGTGGATTCGAGGCTGGGATGAGGCGAACCTCACTCGTCACCTGATCGCCCGTGCCGAGGATGATCCAGTCTTCCTGAACGCTGAGGTCCACATCGCAGCTAAAGCCGATGTCCGGCTCTTTGTAGAGCCGTTTGGCCTTCTTCACGTCATCGCCGAGGCGGTGGTAGTGGATGTTGTCCGTGCGCCAGTTGTCATTCGCCTAGCCAAAGACGAGTCCGCCGCTGTCGGAGGTCCATACGAGGCTGGAAAGCGTGCCGGGGATCACATCTGGCAAATCTTTGCCCGTCGTGAGATCGCGGAAATGCACCGCGAAGCGCTCCGAGCCGTCGTCGTCATACGCGTAGGCCATGAGCTTGCCGTTCGGGCTGATGACGATGTCGCTGACTTGGAAATAATCCTTGCCCTTGGCGAGTTCGTTTTGATCCAAAATGAGCTGCTCCTCGCCACCTGCGGCTGGTTTGCGGTAGTGACGGCGATACTGCAAGCCTTTCGTGAACGTGGACCAGTAGATCCAGTCGCCGTCCTTTTGCGGCACGCTGCTATCGTCTTCCTGGATGCGGCCCTTCATCTCTTCGAAGAGTTTTTCCACCAGCGGCTTCTGCGCGGCCATGTGGGCCTCGAAGTAGCTGTTTTCGGCCTTCAAGTAGGCGAGCACCTTCTTGTCGGTGATCTTCGGATACTTCGGATCACGCAACCAGTGCCAAGGATCGTCGATGGTGATGCCGTGATGCGTGAAAGAGTGCGGACGTTGTTCAGCGACGGGGGCGGGGATCACAGCGGGAGATGCAGCCGTTGCCAGGGTCTGGATGACCGATAGCGCAAGACATGCGGGAAGGGGTTTCATTCGTGTTTCTGTAAGCCGCAGGCCGAAACGGATCAATGGCGGAGACATCCCGATCACCGCAGCCATTCGTCCCGATGCTCCGCGACGAAGGCATCGTCATTCAGGTGAGGATACGCGGCGCAGACGCGATCAATCTCCGCCATTTGGCCTGCACTGAGCGTTTCGTGCTCGTCGAGGCACCAAAGGCCTTCGAGGAGGCCCTGGCGGCGGAGGATTTCATGGAGGCCGGCGATGCAGCCAGCAAAGGCGTTCGCGGCGTCGAAGAAGGCGGCGTTGCTGTCGGTGACCTCGATGGCGCGGGCGCGCAGGTCGGGTGTGACGTGGCCGCTGCGGCAGGTTTCGAGGAGTTCGACGGCTTTTTGCGTCCACACGGACCAATGACCGAGCAAACCGCCGACGATGCGTTTTTCGACGACGCGGCCATTCACGCGAAGGCGATGCGGCGTGAGGAGATCGAGCACGATGTTGTCGTCGTTGCCGGTGTAGAGCGCGATGTCGTCGCGTCCGGCCTCGGCGACGGCGTGGATGACATCGAGCGTCTGGTAGCGGTTGAAGGGCGCGATCTTGATGGCGACGACATTCTCGATTTCGGCGAATTTTTGCCAAAACGAGCGCGGGAGCACTCGGCCGCCCACGGCGGGCTGGAGGTAAAAACCGATGATGGGGATGATTTCGGCGATCTGGCGGCAATGGGCGACCATTTCGGCCTCCGTGGCCGATTTGAGGGCGGCGAGGCTGAGCAACGCGGCATCGTAACCGAGCTCGCGAAGCAGTGTGGCCTCACGAATGGCCTGAGGAGTGAGTCCGCACACGCCGCCGATGCGCACGAGGCGGTTTGGAAAAGTGGTTTCGGCTTTAGCCGAATCTGATGCGGCTAAAGCCGCAGCCACTTTAAACTCCTCCGCGGCCAACGTGAGCACGGGTTCAAAGAGTGCGTGCTTCGGATCGCGGATCGCGAATTGTGTGGTGTGGACGCCGACGGCCACGCCACCGGCTCCGGCGGCATGGTAGTAGCGCAGCAGGGCACGCTGGCGACGTTCGTCGAGCTTGCGGGTGGCATTCAGCGCCAGCGGGCAGGCGGGAATGACGAGGCCGCGATGGAGTGCGGCGCGAACATCAGAAGCGGCCATCGCGGGACTCGAAGTGCGTGGGTTTGCCGAGAGAGGCGCCGCCGCGTTGGATCCAGTCGGCGGTCCACTCGATGAGGTCGGTTTCGCTGACGAAGGGCGGGCCGAGGGAGAGGATGGAGCGGGTGGCGTTGCTCAGCAGGGCGTCTTTGGCCTCGGTGCCGGTGAGGTGCGGTGTTTTGCCGAAGAGTTCGCCGAAATGCAGGGCGGTTTCGCGCACGGAGAGGGTGCGGATGCCGGTGATGTTGAAGGCGGTGGCAGGGGAGGAGGCGTGGGCGAGGGAGAGGATCGAGAGCGCATTCGCATCGCCCTGCCAGATGGTGTTGAAGTGGCCCATGGTGACATCGACGGGCTCGTCCGCCCACACTTTGCGGGCGATATCGACGAGCACGCCGTAGCGCAGATCGCAGGCGTAGTTCAGTCGGATGAGCGAGACGGGCGTGCCGCGCATCCGGCTGAAGTGGTCGAAGATGCGCTCGCGGCCGAGGCAGCTCATGGCGTATTCGCCCGCGGGATGAAGAGCGTCTTCCTCGCGGCTGCCGCCGTTTTCGACGGGGGTGAGGCCATACACGTTGCCGGTGGAGAAGGCGACGATGCGGCTGCGGCTGTAGCGCTCGCACACGATGCCTGGCAGCCACGCGTTCATGGCCCAGGTGAGCGATTCATTGCCCGTGGCGCCAAATTTCATGCCGGCCATGTAGATGACATTCGCCGCGGCGGGGAGGTAGGCCACGGCGTTCGCATCGAGCAGATCCCGCGCGACGGTTTCGATGCCGTGTGCGTTGAATTCCTCCTGCGAACCCGGCGAGCTGAAACGCGACACCGCAATCACGCGTCGCGACGTACCCGCGTCGTCGCTGGCGCGTTTGATCATGCGGGAAAGCGAGGGACCCATCTTCCCCGCCGCGCCGAGCACGATGAAATCGCCCGGAATCTGCCGCATGAGGTCGATCACCGCCGGTGTGGGGCGTGAGAGGCGCTCTTCGAGGTCGGGGAGATCGTGAGGGGACATGGGGAGGGAATGACGAATGGCGAATGCGGAATGACGAAGGCTAGGGCTTTAACGCGAACTGCACAGCGCCGTCGCTTGAGCGGCATATTTCACCGCGTCTGTTTACGAAATTAAGGCCACTGTTAATGAAACATATATCACCGCCACCTGGGAGCTTGTACTCGGAGAGCAGTTTGCCGGACATCGGGTCGATGGTGAATACAAACGCCCCATCCCATGATTCGTGAACGTGAAGTCTTCCTTCTGCGAAAGCCAGCGTTAGACAATTTGGCTGGCGAATCTTTGGCAGATAGCTCGACACCGTTCTGCCTTTGTAGTCGATTACCCGAACACCCTTCTCGCCTTCGGCCAGGGCGAACCATTGATCAGTGAACGCTACATCCATCACTGCGAAGTGAACCATTTTTGCGCTGGCTAGCTCTTGCTGGTTCCCATCATAAATTCGGACGGCTTGCCTACGTCCCCTATCCGTCACCACCATGAAAGCCTTCGTGGGATGTTGAAACAACCAATCACCCATGTCGCTCATGCGTTTCGTTCTCCCGGTTTGAGCATCAAGCTCGGCAATTCCGGATTTTGCGTTTGGATCGCTCATCCGGTAGTCAGGGGCTTCCAGCGTCAAAAAAACCGAATCAGGCAACGCGGTCGAGATGTTAACGGTTTGGATGCCGATGATGTCTTTCCGACGCCAAATCACCTTCTGATTCCGATAGTCGAAGCATGTCAATCCGTCCTCCCAGGTGCCAGAATAGATCAGCCCACGAGATGCATCGATTTGATAGCGTGACTCGCTGCCTGAAAAACCTGGCTTGCATCGGGCAACGGGCTCAGGCGAGTCCGTGCTCCAAATGGTGATCTCTCCGTCGTTGAGACTGGCTGCGACATGTCTCCCGTCACAAGAAGCCCCTATGTCTCGAAGAAATAGGGGCTCGTTGCTCATTGAGGCATTTGAGATTGAATTGGAACGAGTTGGAAAACTCGTTCTACGGCTTACCCGTTCGCACGCAGGATCTGCGCGAGGACGTAGGGGAGGATGCCGCCGGCGCGGTAGTAGTCGATTTCGACGGGGGTGTCGATGCGGACGACCAGCGGGATGTCGAAGCTGCTGCCGTCGGCCTTGTGGACGCGGAGGGTGGCTTCGCTCATGGGCTTGAAGTCGTTGCTGAGGCCCAGGAGGTCGAAGGTGGCATCGGCGAGGTCTTTGACCTTGTCGTAGTCGGCCTTGTTCTTGAAGTTGCAGGGCAGGACGCCCATGCCGACGAGGTTGCTGCGGTGGATGCGCTCGAAGGATTTGGTGATGACGGCCTTCACGCCGAGAAGACGAGTGCCTTTGGCGGCCCAGTCGCGGCTGGAGCCCATGCCGTAGTCTTCACCGCAGAGGATGATGCTTGGTGTGCCAGCGGCTTTGTAGGCCTCGGCGGCGTCGTAGATGCTCATTTCGGTGCCTGCGGGCTGGAGCAGCGTGTCGCCGCCTTCTTTGCCGCCGAGCATGAGGTTCTTGATGCGCACGTTGGCGAAGGTGCCGCGGGTCATGACGAGGTCATTGCCGCGACGGCTGCCGTAGCTGTTGAAATCGGCCTGCGTGACGCCGTTGTCGGTGAGGAAGCGGCCGGCGGGGCTGGCTTTCTTGATGGCTCCGGCAGGGCTGATGTGGTCGGTGGTGACCGAGTCGCCGAAGATGCCGAGCGGGCGTGCGCCTTTGATTTCGACGATGTCGCCGGGGGTCATGCTAAAGTCGGCGAAGAAGGGCGGATGCTGGATGTAGGTGGATTTGCCGTCCCACTCGAAGACCTCGCCGATGCTGCCCTGGATCTCGTTCCACTTCGGATTCTGCGAGGCGAAGTCGGTGTAGAGCTTGCGGAAGACATCAGGCGAAAGCGCGGACTCCATAGCATCGCGCACTTCTTTGAGCGTGGGCCAGATGTCCTTCAAATAGACGCCGCTACCGGCGACGAGCTCGTCTTTGCTCAAATCAATATCGACGGTGCCAGCGATGGCGTAGGCGACGACGAGCGGGGGCGACATGAGGAAATTTGCCTTGATGCTCTGATGCACGCGGGCCTCGAAGTTGCGGTTCCCGGAGAGCACGGAGGCGGCGACGACGTCCTGGCCTTTGACGACATCTTCAATGCCAGCGTCGAGCGGGCCGGAGTTGCCGATGCAGGTGGTGCAGCCGTAGCCGACGGTCTGGAAGCCGAGCTTGTCGAGCTCGACCTGGAGGCCGGTCTTGGTGAGGTAATCGGTCACGACGCGGCTGCCTGGGCCGAGGCTGGTTTTGACGGAAGGCTTCACGGTGAGGCCCTTGGCGTTTGCTTTCTTCGCGAGCAGACCCGCGGCGAGCATGACGCTCGGGTTGGAGGTGTTCGTGCAGCTCGTGATGGCGGCGATGAGCACGGAGCCATCGGTGATGGTGTCTTTCGTGTCGGCTTTGCTGTTCACGACGACTTCGGCGGGCTTGAAGGACTCCGCTTTGCCGAAACCACCGGCCTTCACATCCGCGCCGAGGAGGTCGCGGAACTTCGTTTTCAATGCAGGCACTTCGATGCGGTCCTGCGGACGCTTCGGACCGGACACGCAGGGCACGACGCCGCTGAGGTCGATCTCCATCTCGGTGGTGAATTCGATGCTGCCTTTCTCCGTGGGGATGCCCCACATGCCCTGCGCCTTGTAGTAGGCCTCGACGGTCTTGCAAAGCTCCTCGCTGCGGCCGGTGCCGCGCAGGTAGGCGACGGTTTCTTCGTCCACGCCGAAGAAGCCCATCGTCGCGCCATACTCGGGTGCCATGTTCGCGATGGTCGCACGATCGGTGACCGGCAGGCTGACCGCGCCGGGGCCGTAGAATTCGACGAATTTGCCGACGACGCCGAGCTTGCGCAGCTTCTGAGTCACTTCGAGCACGAGGTCGGTGGCAGTGACGCCTTCTTTGAGCGCTCCGGTGAGGTAAACGCCGACCACTTCCGGCACGAGGAAGGTCACCGGCTGGCCGAGCATGCCCGCTTCCGCTTCAATACCGCCCACACCCCAACCCACGACGCCGAGACCGTTGATCATCGTCGTGTGCGAATCGGTGCCGACGAGCGAATCCGGGTAATACACGCCGTCTTTTTCCAAAACACCCTTCGCGAGGTATTCGAGGTTCACCTGATGCACGATGCCGATGCCGGGAGGCACGACTTTGAAGGTATCAAAGGCCTGCTCGCCCCATTTCAGGAACTGGTAGCGCTCCTTGTTGCGCTCAAACTCCAGCGCGAGGTTTTGATTCAGCGCCTGCTGCGTGCCGGCGAAATCGACCTGCACCGAGTGGTCCACCACGAGATCGACCGGTACCAGCGGCTCGACCATCTTCGGGTTCTTCCCGAGCTGCTTCACCTTCGAGCGCATGGCAGCCAGATCGACGAGAAGCGGCACGCCCGTGAAGTCCTGCAGCACAATGCGGGCGACGGTGAAGGGGATTTCATACTCGCCCGGCGTTTTCGCATTCCAGTTCGCCAGATTCTTCACATCGGCCTCAGTGACCTTCTTGCCGTCCAGATTGCGCAGGAGCGACTCCAGCACGATGCGGATGGAAACCGGCAGCTTCGAGACTTTGCCGATGCCCGCGGCCTCAAGAGCCGGGAGGGAGTAAAACTTGCCGGCGGAGCCGTTGCCAGTGGTGAAGGTCTGAGG
>JBKCXA010000624.1:0-6319 GCA_046316935.1 Prosthecobacter sp. | reverse complement strand
TGATAGGCCTGCGTCTGGCGTTTTCCGGCGCCGATGACTTCCACGAGCACGTTTGCCTTCGCGAACTCGCCCGGCAGCGGCACGTCGAACTTCGTCGCGTCTTTGGGAAGAGCCTGCGTGGCCGTTTTGTTCGGCTTGATGATGCTGAAACGGCCCGCGTCCTGGCTGACGAAGGGATTGCTGCTGAAACTGAACTCCGGGTCCATGAGGTAGTAGTTCAGCGTGACTTCGGAAAGGTTTTGCCAATGCAGGGAGATCGTCTGTTTTTCGACCTTGAAGTCAAAACCGGGCTCCGTGGCGGCCAAAGTGCTCTGCTGGGCCTCGCGGTCGGGTTGGGCGGGTTTTTCAGGGGTGGTCGTTTTTCCATCCATCTCATCCGCTTGGGTGAGCACGTCTTTGAAGAGCGTTTTCCAGCGTGGGGGGAGATCGGTCAGATCCGTCTGATCGGACCGATCATTCCCAGCGAGCCTCCGGCTCGCGATGCCCCGCGCCGCCGCCACATCTCCCTCATAAAAGGCTGCGTAGCACTGGAAGTAGTCGTGCTGGAGGCGTGTGGGCAGTTTGGAGGCATCCACGGCCTTGAAGCGTGCCAGCGCCTCCTCCACTCGGTCCTGGAGGAAGAGGTAATAAACCACGCTCATGCTGTCCATGGCATCGAGCTGCGGCTTATGTGCCAGGGCGGTGAGGAGCTGCGTGTATTGCTGGAGCACCGCCGGGTTCGCGATGCGCCACTCGCTGCCGAGCCGATGGGCGCGTTGATTGACGAGCGGCGAGTATTCGAGGTGCTCGTAGCTGCGCAGCTCGATGGGTTCGAGGGTGAGGAGCTTGCTGGCGAAGTAGGGGCCGTAGCCGTCGTCATCCTTCAAAAGCTGGCCGAGCATCGCGGCGTCGTTGTGCAAGAAGGCGTAGCTGAAGACGGCCTCGTCACCGATGTGATGCTGGTTCATGAAGCCGACGAGCTTCTTGTAGAAATCGCCCTGCTTGCAGCGCCAGGCCACGCGTTCGAAGTCGAGCGCTTCGAGGTTGTTCTGCTCCAAAAACGCGAACACCTCGGCCTCGGTGCCGTTTTGCGAGACGTAATCCCACGAGGCCTTGTCCACCTGCGTGAGTTTGGCCACGACGTTGAACTCCATCGGCTTCGCCGCCGCGCCGCCGACGTTCACGGGGAAATGCGCGAACTTCACGCCCGCCTTCGCCGACACGGCAGGGAAGTAGAAGTGATACTCAAAGGTCTGCGTCGTGTAGGGCTCCAGTCGCACCTGTTTGGAGTCGGTGGCCTTGCTGCCGAGCACGGGCAGAGCGCCCTGCGGGATTTGCAGCAGCACGGCGGCCTTCACGCGACTGCTCGTCGGGTTCGTGACGACAACATTCGCGCCGTAAGTCACTCCGGTGAGGAATTCGGCGCTCACATACTTCTCGAACTTCTCATTCCCCTCCATCCGGTAGCGGTCGCCATGCCGGAAGAAGCTCTGCGAGACGAGGAGCTGACCCTGCGCGGTCTTGTCGCCGTCCACCGGCTTGATCTCCTTGTGGAAAAGGATGCACGGCCCGCCCGCCGTGAAGGTGAACTGGCCGTTCTCCGCTTTCGTTGTGTGCTTCGGCGTCTCAAACGGCAGATCGAGCACCGCCAGCGCCAGCATCATCTCCGTGAAGTTCCGATGCGCCTCCGCCACATTCGCCGAGACAAAGCCACCCTTCGATCCTGCGGCCACCCATGCCGCATAATCACGCCAGAACGCGTTCACGGTGATGAGTTCGGCATTCTGTTCGGTAATGCGCAGCTTGTAATAGTTGTTCTCCGCCCACTCCTTCGTCGGGCCGAGAGCGCGGTAGAAGACGCGCACTTCTTGGCGGGCTCTGCCTGCCACGTCTTTGCCGAAGTAGCCGAGCGTGCCGCCTGTGACGACCAAAGTGCCAGCGTTCATGGTCGTGGCACCGGTGTATGAAAGCGCACCGCTTAACGTTGCCGTTTGGTTCAGGGCCATTGCACGGTCTGCGAGTACTTCCTTCTCATCTCGAACGATGCGGCGCTGAATTTCTCGGTTAGCCAAACCGCTGACCGACACGCCTGGTGCAGCGAAATGATCGGCTGGGGCCTCGGCGGGCATTGGTGCTGCCGCTGCTGGAGCCATGGGTGGTGGCGGAGCCATTTGTTTGGGTATATCCGCTTGAAGCCGTTCGAGGTCATCCGCTGCTCCTCGGTCTCCAAACTCCATCTCACGTCCACGCAGTGCCGTTTCAAACAAGCGATCTGCTTCCTCGGGATTCGGCGGGATCATTTCCGAGAGCTCGCGCACGTGCCGCGCGGCATTCGGGGCTTCGTTTTGGATGCGTGAGCCCAGCAGGATGCGCTCGACGATGTTCAGGCGGGCGTAGGCCCAGGGTTCGAGGTGTTTGGCGAGGTCGAGGCCGAGCAGATACTCGTCCATGAAGGTCTTATCCTTCTTGTTTGCCAGATAGGGCTTGATGATCTTGTCGAAGAACGGCCGGTCCTTCCTGTAGAGGAAGAAGTGCATTTCATGAGAGGCTGTGCGGTAGCCAGCGTGATCATACTCATCGAGTTTTTCCTGCTCGTTGAAGGTGTGCCACTTCGAGAGGATCATCTCGAACGCATTCCACTTGTCATCGTGATTCAGCGTTTTGAGGAGGCTGTGGACGCCGCCGAGCGTGTCGTAGGTTTCGAGTTCGCTGGTGAGGATGTCGGCGAGGGTGACTGACTTGCCGGTGTCGAGCACGGTGATCTCTTTTTTCTGCGTGAAGGGCTTCGCGGGATCGAGATTCCGCGCGAGGCGCTGGTCGGCGAATTTCGTGGGAACCTCCGGCAGCGTGAGCGTGCGCCAGGAGGCGTTTTGCAGGTCCTCGGCGTAGATTTGGACGTGCTGGCGGTCGCCGAGCATCTTGCGCTCGATGCGCACGATGCCGTCTTTGTCGGGGATGAGGTTGTAGATGACCGGCGCGGAGCTGGCGAGGAAGTCGAGGTTCGTGCCGCCTTGCGGGCCTGCTTGGGCTTTCATCTTTTTCGGATTGGGGATGATTTGCCCTGTCGCCTTAAGGCTATCACTGCCACCAGCAGTTCTAGAGGCACCTTCACCGGCTTGGTTGCCGAGCGCATCGAGATCGGTGCTGCGAATCTCCCAGGGATTCAGCAGCAGGCCGGGGCGGGTGAGCATGTTGCCGGGGAAGAGTTTCGCGTAACGGCGTTCGAGGATGTAGCGGTATTCATCACCGATCTCGCGGCCGGCGGAGTAGAGGTTTGGATTTCGCGCAGGCGTGCCGGAGGCCGCGCCGAAGCGGGTGAAGCCACCGAGACCGTCGAAGAGACTCTTCTCGGGCTCAAAACGCGATGCGGTGACGTGCACGCGGGCGAACGGGCTGCTGTGCGCGAGTTTGACGGTGATGAAGTCTTTGTCGGTGGTGGCTTCGGTGATGTGGAGCGGCGAGTTGCCTTTGAGTTCGAGCTGGCGGTGCTTGCCAAGTGCCCAACCGCCGATGGGGGTGCCTGCAGTGACTTTGATCGTGATGAGTTGGTCGCCGAGTTGGAGTGAGTAATCGCCGGGCTTGAGGCCGGTGATGGTGAGGAAGCCGTTTTCGGATTTGAGGTTGGCGCTTTGGTCGGAAGTAAAGGTTCCGGCGGTTTGGGAGAGCAGGGAAACGGGTTGAAAACCCGTTCTACGTTCCGCGATGCGGATGGGTTCACCCTCGATGGCTTGGATGGTGGTGTTGAGCGTGCTGTCGGCTTCTTCGAGGGGCCAGGAGCTGCTGCGGCCATTCGGCGATTTGGCGGCGAGTTGTTCGATGCCTTCGAGTTTGCCGAGGGCGACGCGGCCTTTGTCATCGGTTTTGAGGGCGTGGGTCTGCACGCGGGTGAAGTCGCGATGCTTGAAGGTGAAGACGATTTGCTGGTCGGCGATGGGTTCGCCGTTTTTGCCGAGAAGCTCGAAGACGCGCTGTCCGTCGAAGGTGCTGAGATGGCCGTCGCTGGTGGCTTCGGTTTTGTCGATGCCGTTGAGCGTCCAGGTGTGGCTGGCGTTGAGATCGCGCTTTTCGCCGCCGTTGCTGAGGACTTCCACTTTGCCGCTGAGCGTCACGGCGAGCGTGGCGAGACGTTCGGGCACGCTGAGCGTGTGCGTGAGCACGCTGCCGGCGCTGAGTTTGAGGTCTTTGACTTCACGAGTCGTCGAAATGCCGTCGTGGGTGGTGCTGGTGATGGTCAGCTTCGGCTCGGTGAGCAGTTCGGGGGCGAGATGAGTCTCGCCGAGCATCAAGGCGGTGCGCACGGCCAGCGTGGCTTCGCGGCGGGCGAGGAGTTGCTCGCGCTCGATGTGGAATTGCGCATCGAGGCGGTATTCCTCGGCGTGGTGGTTGAACTGCGTGAGCGTGGCGAAGGTGCCTGCGGCATCGCCGATGATGAGGTTCTTCGTGCCGGGCTGGTTCGTGAACGGAATGGCGATGCGGCCGAGTTTTTCATCGACGCTGAATTTGCGACCCTCAAACCACGCGACGGCGTCTTTGACCGGCTGGTTCTTTTCATCGAGCACGAGGATCAAATCGCCCGCGGGGCCGGTTTGCTGCAAAATGTGAAATTGGCCGGTGCGGATGAGCGCACGGCTGCTGCGGCCGCCGCCGATGAATTCGATGATCCAGGCCCCGCGTTTGCCTTTGAGGTCCGGGAAGGCGAATTTTTGCCGTGTGCGGCCAAACGGGCCGCCGTCGAAGGCGTGCGTCTGCTCGCTATTCGCGACGAGGCCGTCGAGATTGAGGTCGGTGTTGAGCTGCCGCTGCTGCGTCTGGAAGAAATTGAGCGTGTTGAGCTCGAAAATCTTCACGATGAGCTTCGGCGTGTTTTTGACGATCACATCGAACGCGATGTCGTCGCCCGGCAGGAACTGCGGCGCGTTCGTGGCGGGGAATTCGATGTCCACGCGGTCTTTGAGCTGCTGAAACTCGGTGGGCGTGATGAGCGAGGCCCAGCGCTCGGGATTGCCGATGCCATTCGTGATGAGCGCCTCGGCGAGGATGGGCTTCAGCCAGGTATCGCTGACATGCTCGGTCCAAGGGGCGAGGAGATCGCGCGGGTTCGAGTCCGCTTTGGCGGATGTGGCAAAGAGGTGGAGGAAGTAGTCGCGGACGAGTTCTTCGTCGTTGTGGATGGGCGGCGAGCTGATGAGCGGATCGCTGAGGTCGGCGTCGAGGTCGCACCAGTCGGAATTGTAGGTGCGGAGGAATTCCTCGTTGATGTAAGGCATCCGACGCGGGAGCTTGAGGTAGCTGAGGAAGCGCTCGCGATCATAGACGCCCTTTTTGCGGTCGTGATCGAGGCGGAGGTAAAGGATGCGGGCCTTGAGGGTTTTATGCGATGTGATGCCTCTCGCGAAGTCCCACACGCGGTCGAGCCAGGCCTCGCGCTCGGCTTCATCGTATTCGAGGCTCACATCGGCGCTGGGGGCCAGTTTGCGCAGATAAGTGTAGATGAAGCTCGTGCTGCCGATGTTCTGGCCTCTCAGTTCATCGAGCTGCGTGAGCAAAAGCTGGCGATGAATCGGCAAATCACCAAAACCGATGCTCGGCTCCGCTTGGAAGTCCGCTTTCACCGCCTCGATCAGATTCGGCACATCGGGGCGCTGGAGCTTTTGCAGCACGCTGCGTCGCTGATCCGGCGTGAGCGGCACCTGATCGCGAATCAGAGCTGCGAGAGCATCTTGCGAGAGGCTTTGCAGGCCGCGGTCGTTGTTCAAAGCATCGCGCAGGAAGACCTCGCGGCTGATTTTGGCCGAATCGAGGCTCGTTGGCAGATCGGGCTTCGCATCGGGTACCTGGCGCTGGTGGTCATGGCGGATGCCGAGGCGCTCGATGAGGTATTTCAGCGTGCCCTGCGGGTCCTTCTCGTAGCCGAGGATGGCCTCGCGGTTTAAAATGACGCGGCGGGCCTCGTTTTCGTCCGGTGTGCGCTGCCGCCACTCGTTGAGCAGGTTGTTCAGCTTCGCGGTGTCGCGGACGTTTTGGTAATGGAGCGCGTGGAAGAAATAATACTCCTCCGAGCCCGGCACGAGCTCGCCGAGGGCCTTTTCACGATCCGCGGCGAGGGCGAAGCGCTCGATGAAGCCGATTTCGTTTTCGGCGAGAGCCGCGAGCGGCAGGAGGAGGGCGAGGACGAGCGTTTTCATGGCTGGGGCAAGGATAGCAGGCCCAGGCATGACGCGGGAAGGACGATTTTATTGTGGAAGGTTCTCGAACAAAGAATTCACAAGGGCGGAAGCGTGTAGGCTCCGCTGCGGACGACCTGATCGTAATTCTTCGGGTTCACGACCATGGGCTGGAC
>JBKCXA010000623.1:0-6807 GCA_046316935.1 Prosthecobacter sp. | reverse complement strand
CCTGGCTTGTCCGCGGGGACGGTGAGCTTGCCGCCGCCGAAGTTCACCAGCACGCGAATAGTGCCTTTTTCGAACTCGGTGCGCTTGAAGTTAAGGCGGACGTTGTTTTCAAACACGATCTGCGTGACCTCGAGGTCCTTCGCCTCGCTGCGGGAGGCGATTTTGCCAGCAGGGCCGAAGTCGGTGTAGGCAAAGGCTGCCGTTTCTTCCTTCGCGGGAGGCTCGACGGGCTTCGCGGCGCTGGCTTTGTAAACATCGGTGATCTGCTTCGCGGCATCGCCATCGAGCTTCAGATTGCCGCCGAGGAAGATCTGGATGTCATCGCCCTTCCAATCGGCGACGAGGGCGGCGTGACTTTCCTCTTTGGTCAAGGTGGCGAGCACTTTGGCGACGCGGACGAGGTCGTCCTTCGGATGGGTGAAGACTTTTTTCGCGGCGATCTGGCTGACGAGACCGCTGGCGAGGTCGCGGGACTTGCGGGAGTCCGCCTGATCGGCGCGGAGCTTGGCTCCTTTGAGCGTGGAGGCCTTCACTTCGGCGAATTCGGCATCGGTGAAGCCGTGCTGGATGGCGCGGCGGATTTCCGTTTCGATCAAAGCGAGTGCGGGCTGCCAGTTCTTCGGATCGCACTGGGCCTGGATGCCGCTGGTGAAGACGAAATCGAATTGCTCGTAGCTGTAAGCCTCGGCACCGATGATCGGAGCGCCTTCCGCCTTCGCGAGCTTCGAGAGGCGCTGGTTGATCATGCTATCGGCAAGGATGCGGACGAGGTTCTTGCGGCGCTCGGCGGTGGTGTCCGGCTTGTTCTCGGCCTGGCGGAGACGCTCGACCGAAATCGTGAGCGCCTGCGATTCCATCTCGGTGTGCAGCTTGGCGATCAAACCATGGCCGGTGGAGATTTTGCCGAGCGAGGGGTCTTTGACTTCGGGAGCGGGCTTGGCGGATTCGAAGTGCTTTTTGATCGCGGCGATGACCTGCTGCGGCTCTTTGAAGTCACCCACAGCGACGACGGTGGCACGCTGCGGCGAGTACCATTTGCCGTAGAAGTCCACGAAACGCTGGCGGGACATCGACTTGAGCGTGCTCTCGATGCCGATAGGCAGGCGCTTCGGCAGCAGCGACTCCGGCAGGGCGAATTTATAGCCTTCGAGCATGGTGCGATACTCAATGCTGTCGCGGGAGAGCTTTTCGCTGAGGATGATGCCGCGCTCCTTGTCGATCTCGTCTTCCTTCAGCAGCATGCCGTCGAGGTCATCGCGGAAGAGGCGCAGGCCATCGTCGAGGTATTTGGCATTCACCTCGGGGAGTTCGAGCATGTAAACCGTCTCCTTGAAGGAGGTGTGCGCATTCGTGTCGGCACCGAAGCCCATGCCGAGGCGCTGGAAGAACTTCACCATGTCGCCGTCCTCGCCGCCTTTGAAGGTGCGGGTGCCATTGAAGGCCATGTGCTCCAAAAAGTGCGCCATGCCCTGCTGGTCGTCTTCTTCCATCAACGAGCCCACATCCATGTAAAGGCGAATGCTGGCACGCCCCGGCGGCTCATCATGCGGCAGCACGAGGTAGCGAAGTCCATTCTCCAAGGAGCCAAAGATGGCCTTCGGGTCCGGTTTGAGATCAGAAGTGTCCTGCGGCCAGCCGGCGAAGATCGTGCAACTGGTGAGAAGTAGGCAGAAGAAGGTGCGGAGCATGGTGGCGTGGTGGAACGGGTTGGGATTGAAAACTGAAAAGTGAAAATTGGAGACTGAAAATTGGGACGCGGGTTGGGTAAGCGGGATGGCGGCGTGAGAATTTTCAGTTTTCAGTTTCCAATTCTCAATTTTCAATGGTTAGCGGCTTCCATTCGCCCCGAGCGCCTCATCAAAACGCCTCGTCTTTCCCCAAGCCGGCATTCGGGTCCGGCTCGATGAAGCCCAGCTCGACGAAGAACTCGTCCATGGCCATGAGGGTGGCTTCATACATCTCGAAGGAGAGGTTGAAATTGAAGAAGCCGTGCCCCTTGCCATCGAATTCGATGAAGCGGCAGATGTTCTTCTTCTTCGCGGACTTGCGGGCAAAGGTGTAGCTGCCGTCAAAGGGCACCACGCGGTCATCCGTGCCGTGCATGATGAGCATCGGCGGGAAGCCAGCCTTGATGCCGCGGTAGAGGTCGGCGGCCTTGCGGGAGGCGTTGTCCGGCCAGCGGTCCTGGTAAGGCGCGTGGCGGGACCAGGTGTCCATCACGGGATTGAAGAGCACCACCGCATTCGGCACGGGGCTGCAATCGGTGACATCGGAAGGATCGTCGAAGCCATTGAGGATCGCCGCGGAGGCGATGGCATGGCCGCCACCCGAGCCGCCCACGCCAATGATCTTGCCGGGGTTCACCCCGAGCTCGACAGCGTTCATGCGGATCCAGCGGATGGCCGAGCGGGCATCTGCCATGGCTTGCAGGGGACCCGAGCCAGGATGGCGGGCGCTGACGCGGTAGTCGAAGCACATCGTCGTCATGCCACGCGAGGCGAAATAGACGCAGTGCGGTGCAAACTGGGCGATCTGGCCATTGTCCCAGCCGCTGCTGAAAAAGAAGGCCGCCACCGACTTTGGGTAAGGCGGGGCCTTGTCTGGCTCCGGCTCCCAAATGTACACGGGCAGGTCCACCCCGTTCACGCTCTTGAAGATCTCTTCACGAGCGGTCTTGAGCAGTTCCCGACCTCGATCAATCGGGGGTGTGCGTGGGTGGCCTTCCATGTGCGGGTTTTGTGACGGGCGAGGTTTGAGAGAATTATCAGAACGGCAAATGGTTTCCTTGCCTGTGAGGCAAATAGAGACGCTGAAATGCGCCGGGCAGATGCAGGTTTTGCGGTTGAGTTCGGGCGAAAAAGGCCAAGATGGCGGCCGATATGACGCCCCGACTTTCTCTCTGCCTTGCCGCCGGTCTTTTCGCCTGCCTTCCCGAGCCCGTGGCCGCTCAAACCGCCGGCCCCGAACTCGAAGCCGCGCTCGTGGCCGCCTACGGACGCTGGCGTGATGCGATGCTGCGCCAGGATGCCCGTTCCTGGGCCGGGGCGATCACGCAATACCGCCAGGTGGTGACACGCAACAAGCTGGTGAGCGAAAAGCAGGCCTTCCCCGACCAGGTCTTTGCCACCGCGGGTGATCCGCCGAAGCTCGACGGCCTGCGTCTGCTGGAGGCCGAGGCGGCGGGCAAGACGGCGCACCTCGTTTACTTCGGCAAGGTGGACATCGGCCAGGACCGCGACCTGCTGAAGGACACGCTTTTGAAGCTGAAGTTCGGCTTCGAGAACGGCGGCTGGAAGTATGACAGCAATCGTTTCACCAGCTTTGACACCGCACCGGAGATGCTCAAGGCGCTGCAGGCAGGCAAAAAAGCCGATTTCCTCGACACGCCGGAGTTCACCCCGCCGGGCACGATGCCGTCGGTGCCGCCGCTGTGCCGCGTGCCGGAATTCAAAGGCGGCTACAAGCTGCAATCCTTCGGCTACGAGACGCAGGTGCTCATGAACGGCTTTGACTACACGCCGGTGGAGGACGCGCTCGACCAGCAGGTGGTCATCGGCGGTCTGGTGAGAGGCCAGAACGAAATCACCCTGCGCATGACGCCGGTGCCGGTGCCCGAGAATGGAAAATCCGCGGTGCAGATCCGCCTCTACAAGCTGGATGTGGCGCAGCCGGACAAGCCGGGCATCGAGGTGCTGCGCTGGGAGGCGCCGGATGGCAAGGCACCCAAGCAGATCACCCTGCCCTTCACCGTAAACTGAGCGCCTGACGCAAAAAGGCCGCCACGACCTTCAGGCGGCCTTTTTCATAAAATTCCGGCCCGCCGTGTTTTGAGCCCGGCAGCGTGATGAGCTTCACCGGGGCTTTGTAAGCCTTCGCGAGCTCCTCCGACTGCGCCGGAGGCATCTGCGGATCGGCATCGCCATGCAGAAGGAGCAGCGGCGGATCGGCTTGGTCGAGATGGGCCACCGGACTGGCGAGCTTTGCGAGACTCGGGACCTTCTCCGGCACATCACCAAGCAGCAGTTTCAGGGCGGGAATGCGCACCGTGAGGCCGAAGTCCGTGCTCTGGCCGAGGCTGTACTGCAAATTCGACGCTCCGTAGAAGCTCACGATGGCCGCCACGTCGCTGCTTTGATCCAAATGCTCACCGACACGGCCTTCGAGAGCCTTGTGACCATTCGTCACGCCCACCAGCGCCGCCAGATGACCACCTGCGGAGGAGCCGATGATGGCGATGCGTTCGGCGTTCAGATCGAAGAGCGAGGCCTTGCCGCGCAGAAAACGGATGGCCGCCTTGATGTCATGAATCTGCGCCGGAAACCGCGCCTGCGTGGAAAGCCGGTAGTCCACGCTCGCGATGGCAAAGCCATGCTCCAGCAGGTCCGCGATCGGCACATCGCTCTTCGAACCCGCCCGCCAAGCACCACCGTGCACATAGACGATCAGCGGCGGATGTTTCACGCCAGAGGGGCGATGCAGATCCAAACCGAGAGACAGACCATCGACGCGGGCGTATTCGATGTCCGTCTGCGTGTCCGCCGAGGCACATGAAATGAGGCTGAGAAGAACGAGAAGGAGGCTGCGCATGCTATTCGGGACAGATTTCATGACTGGAAAAGGTCGAGGTAAGAGCTGGGAGAAGCCAGGAATACGAGCTTGGTTTGGGTCTCTTATGATGGAACACGATTCATCGACTCATGAGACTCGCTCTACTTCTCATCCTGCTCGCCTGTGTAGCCAGCTATGCCTATTTCCAAAAACGCCTGCCTTCATGGATCGCATATCCTGCATTGAAGCAACGGCTCACGGCGATGCAGTATCATGTCACGGTCGAAGGTGGAACGGAGCCTCCTTTCAAGAACGAGTATTGGGATAACCACAAGCCAGGCATTTATGTGAGCGTGGTCTCTGGCGAGCCGCTGTTTAGTTCCAAAGACAAGTTTGATTCAGGCACGGGATGGCCAAGTTTCACCCGCCCCATTCATCCATGGGCAGTCAAAGAATCCGCGGATGATTCTTTCGGCATGAACCGCGGCGAGATTCGCTCGGTGAAGGCGGATGCGCATCTGGGCCATGTGTTTGACGACGGGCCAGCCCCCACGGGGCAGCGCTACTGCATCAATTCCGCCGCCTTGAACTTTGTGCCCGAGCAGGAACTGGCTGCCGCCGGGCTCGGAGATTACATCGGCACCTTTGCTGCTGAAGATTCTGCCCCGGTCGCAGGCGACACCACGGGATTGAAAAAGGCGACGCTCGCAGCCGGTTGCTTCTGGTGCATGGAGGCCATTTATGAAAGCATCGACGGCGTCGGCGATGTGGTTTCCGGCTTTGCGGGCGGCCAGTCGTTGAATCCGACGTATCAGGACCACGGCACCCACACCGAGACGATCGAGTTCAGCTACGATCCGAAAAAGGTGAGCTACGAGACACTGCTTCGTGTCTTTTGGGAATCCCATGACGCGAGTGATGGAAGCGGTGTCGCGCCGGATTACGGGTCGAGTTATCGCCCCGTCATCTTCTATCGGACTCTTGAGGAAAAAGCGGAGATCGAGAGAGTGAAGGCCTTGGTGCAGAAGGAATTGTCCATGCCCATCGCGACCGAGATCGTTCCCTATGAGCGCTTCTGGAAGGCTGAAGACTTCCATCAGAACTTCGTGAAGCGGAACCCGGACGATGGTTATGTGAGAAACGTTAGCCTCCCACGCGTTCGCGGCGCTTTGGAGGCTTTGAAGAAGTGAAACTCACTCCGCTGGAAGGACGGAAAACCCTGCGCCAAAAAGACCGGCCCTGCGGACGCGGGGTCACGCAAGGCCGGTGAGTGAATTTGAAGCAGTCAGATCAAGCGGCGAGTGCGGCGGCGACGTTGCCGACGAGGTCCTTGCCGGGTTTCAGGGTCTTCGCGCCGGGTGTCCACTTCGCGGGGCAGGCCTCGGAGGGGTTGCCCATGAGGTGGACGTTCGCCTCCATCTTGCGCACGAGCTCCGCGGCGTTGCGGCCGACGTTGTAGAAGTTCACCTCGGAGGAGACGAGCTTGCCCTCCGGATTGATGATGAAGGTGCCGCGCAGGGCCAAGCCGGTGGCGCTGTCATACACGCCAAAAAGACGGCTCACCGTGCCGGTGGGATCAGCGGCGAGGGTGTACTTCACGTTCTTCATGAGGCCTTCGGTATTGCGCCACACCATGTGAGCAAATTTCGTGTCCGTGGACACGGCGATGACGTGAGCACCGAGGCTTTCGAGCTTCGCATGCTCGTCCGCGAGATCGGCGAGCTCCGTGGGGCACACGAAGGTGAAATCCGCCGGATAGAAGACGAGGATCGTCCACTTGCCGGCCTTCTTGAGGTCGGCGAGCGAGATGTTGCCGAAGTCGCTCTTCGCGGGTTCGTAGGTTTCCATGGCGAAGTCGGGCACGACGGCGCCGACGGAGACGGAGGTGGGGAGGTTTTCCATTGTATGAGGGGGTATGTTTTATGAGCAAAAACGACGCCAAAAGCGCCGCGGGGCCGCGATTCATGCCGCCGAAATGCCGGGAGGCAAATGCAATGACGCGCTGTTCTTTGCGATCACGCTCACGGCGCGGTCACTTCCAGCCGCACGCTCGGCATCGGGGCCTCCGTGACGGGCTTTTCCCAGATCGTGCTCTGGTGCTTGCTGCGAAGCTTCACAGTGAATTTGTTCATGCGGCCCTTCCACTTCTCATCGGTGCGGTTCCAGATGACGATGGCCTCGATGGGGAATTCCTCCTCGAAATCGAGCGCCCAAAACGGGTTGGCCCTCTGGCTGTCGGTGTGGCTGATCTTGTCGCCT
>JBKCXA010000622.1:0-9277 GCA_046316935.1 Prosthecobacter sp. | reverse complement strand
CGACGTGAAGGCACCGACGATGATCTCTTTCGCATCGCTCTGCACAGACACGGCCGATACTGCTCCGTTCGCCCCGGATAGCAACATGCCGAAGCTGGAGTCCAGCGTGCAATCGCCATTCAGCCTCGCGATGCGAACCCGCGCCGTGCCGTTGAACAGGCTGAAGTTCCCACCGATGATCATCTTCCCATCGCTCTGCATCGCCACGGCGGAGACGGTGTTGTCCGCCCCGGCCAGCCCGTTGCCAAAGGTAGTGTCCAGCGTGCCGTCGTTGTTCAGCCGAGCGATGCCTCCCCGTGCCGTGCCATTGACGGTGGTGAAGCTGCCCGTGATGACCATCTTCCCATTGCTCTGCAATGACATGGTGGAGATCGTGTTGTTCGCCCCGGCTAGCCCGTCAGCAAAGGTTGTGTCCAGCGTGCCATCGCTATGGAGCCGGGCGATGCGGCCTCGTGCCGTGCCATTGACCGTAGTGAAGCCGCCCGCGATCAGCACTTTTCCGTCGCTCTGCAGGGCCACGGATGTGACAAACCCGTTGGTGCCAGAGAGTCCTCCGCTAAAGCCAAAATCTATCCACCTGCCATCACTATTGATCCGTGCGATGCCGCCCCGCGCCTGACCATAGACATCGGAGAAAAAGCCTCCGATGACCACCTTTCCATCACCCTGCACCGCCATGGAAGAAATGGTGGCGTTCGCCCCCAGACCATCGCCAAAGGTTGTGTCCAATGCCCCATCGCTGTTGAGCCGTGCGATCAAGGCCCGCGCCGTGCCATTGACCGAATAAAAGGCACCGCAAATGTAAATCTTCCCATCGCTCTGCACCGCGATGGAATAAACGGTGTCTGCCGCCCCGGACAGCCCATTGCCAAATCCAGCATCCACCGTCCCATCGCTGTTGAGCCGAGCGATGCAGCGGCGGCCAATGCCATTGATCGTGCCGAAGAGGCCCCCGATGAGCACCTTCCCATCGCTCTGCACCGCAATAGCGGTGATGGAGCCTTCCGTGCCGGCCTGCGGATAGCTGATGATGGGATCCAGCGTCCCGTCACTATTCAGCCGCGAGATGCGCCTCTGCTCCGTGCCATTGACCCTGCTGAAGTAGCCGCCGATGACGACCTTCCCGTCGCTCCTCAGTGCCATGGCGGCCACCCCACCGTCCGCACCAGCCAGCCCGTTGCCAAAGCCCGTGTCTAGCGTCCCATCGCTGTTGAGCCGTGCAATGCCGCCACGCCCCGTTCCATGGATCATGCCGAAAGCACCCGCGATGAGCACCTTCCCATCTTCCAGCACCACGATGGAGGAGAGGGCATCGCTCGCCCCGGCCAGACCGTTACCAAAGCCAGTGTCCAGTGTCCCATCACCGTTCAGTCGTGCGATGCGGATCTGGTCCGTGCCATTGACCTTGCTAAAATAGCCCCCGATGACCAGCTTCCCATCGCTCTGCACCGCCAGGGCGCTGACGATGTTGTTCGGCCCAGCCAGCCCGATGGCAAAGGTCGTGTCCAGCGTCCCATCGCTGTTCAGTCGCGCGATGCGGGCCCTCACCGTGCCATTGACCCTGATGAAAAGGCCTCCGATGACCACTTTCCCATCGCTCTGCACCGCCACGGCATGGACGTTGTTGTTCGCCCCGGCCAGTCCGTCGCCAAAGGTCGTATCGAGCGATCCGTCACTGTGCAGCCGGGCGATGTATCCACGCGCTGTGCCATTGAAGGAGGTGAAAGCGCCCCCCACAATGATCTTTCCATCCCCCATCAACGCCACGGCATAGACGGCATTGTTCGCCCCGGCCAGTCCATCGCAAAAGGTCGTGTCCAGTGATCCATCGCTGTTCAGCCGGGCGATCCCCGCCCGTGGCACGCCATTGACCGTGGCAAAGCTGCCCACGATGACAATCTTGCCATCTCCCTGCAGCGCCATCCCCGAGACAGAGCCACCCACCCCGGCTAGCCCGCTGCCGAAGCTGTAGTCAAGCGAACCATCCGCCTCAAGCCGTGCGATACCAACCCGTGGCGCATGATGGATCGTCGTGAAATTTCCTCCGATCACCACCCTCCCATCGCTCTGCACCGCCACGGCGGCGACGATCCCATTCATCGCAGCCCCTCCGGGGAAGCTCAAATCCATGTCTCCCGTCACTGGCGTGCGGAAGCTCAGGACCGCCCCGCCGCTCGTCACGGTGCTCGGACCCGCGTCACTCACCGTCACTGAGTAAGTGCCCGCATCCCCCGCCACCGTCGAATGGAGCACCAGCGCCTGATTGGTGGAGCCGGGGATGTCGCTCCCGTTCTTTTTCCACTGGTAGGTCAGCGGACCAGTTCCGGTGGCCTGCACCAGAAACACCGCCGTGTCCCCTTGCAGGATGCTCAGCGGCTGTGGCGGCGTCGTGATGGTGACGGCAGATGCGTCCAGCGACAGGGCGAAGGCGAGGATGAAGATGGAGAGCAGGGTGTGGCGGAGCATGGTGGTGAAGGTTTCACCGTGTTCACCACCGTCTGCGGACCTTGTGAGAAAAGATTCTTGGAAAAAGTTTCCCGCCGGGGAGCTGACCGCGCCTCAAATCACTTCTTCGCCTCGGCCAGGCGATTCTTGGCGCGGGGCAGGAGGTAGTTCCGCTCATGGCCGGGGGTGGCTTTTTCGAGTCCCTGCACGGCTTCCTCCAGCACGGTCGCGGCCTCGGCTTTCCGGCCTTGCTGGAGGAGGATGTTGCCGAGATCGCTCTGATCACCCCATAGGCGGGCGGTGTTGGGGCGGAAGCGGTTCATCATCTCCAGCAGTTCACGCAGCGCGGCCTCGGCACGCGGCCACTGCTGGGTGGCGCGGAGCATGTCGCCATGGCCGCGCAGGACTTCCTCCGCCACGGCAGGCAGGGTGCCATCCGGCAGGCGCACGCGACGGAGCCAGTCGATGCACAACTTATCCGCCTCCTCGGACTGGCCGGCGGAGACGAGGGCGATGGAGTAGGTCTTCACCCGCCGGGAGGTGGCGATGTGGCCGGGGCCGAGGCGGGAATCGAACTCGCGAACCAAATCCTTGAGCAGGGGCATCTTGCCGTGCTTCTCCTTTTTATCCGAATACAACGACTCCATGAGCAGGACCGCATCGGTCACATAGGAGTCGAGCGGTCCCGCCGAGTTTAGGAACGCATCCAGTGCCTGCCGCGCAGTGAAGAGGGCTTCATCAAAGAGGCGATTGGCCCGCAGAACCCGCGCATGAACGAGCAGGGCGCGGCCTCCACCATAAAAAGGAGATGCCTGGATCTCTTCGAGCGCGATGCGGGCATTCGCCCGCCCTAGGGCGAGGGCTTCCTCATGGCGGCCGACTTTATCCAACGCTGCGGCGAAAGTGGCCCGATAGAAGATCGGAGGCCGACGCGGCACCGCATCGAGGTGGTTCGGTGGAGCCGCAAAGCCAGCGGTGAAAAGCTCCACCGCTTGCTCATGCTGACCGGCATGATGGCTGTGATAAGCGCACTCCAGGCAGATGTTGACCGTGGTGGGATGCAGCGCGCCGAGGTGCGCTCGGTGCCACTCGATGATCTCCAGCATCTCAGCAAGGGCTTCCGTGCGTTGGCGGCCTTCGATGGCCTTGGCCCGCGCCAGATCGTAGCGATACAGCCACAGCTCGGGGGCATCGGCCGAGAGCACTGGCTGAACCAAGGCGAGGGCCTCCGCACGCAGCGAGATGGCCGTGCGGGCTTCGGCGGAAGCGGCGAGCTGGCTGAGCATCTGGGCCTTGCGAAGCGGATCGCCCTGGAAGGCCTTCACCCTGTCCAAGATCTGGCTCATCAGCGCCTCACGCTCAATGGTGGGCGGAGCACCAAACTCCGACAGGCCTGAAAGGGTGCCCAGAATCACTCTCGTCGCCTGATCGGCATCGGCGGTCTGTCGCAGGGCCTCAGCGGCGTGCTGTTCGGCGGCTTTTTGAGCCTTTTTCGCCAAAACGGCCTGCCAAACCGCTACTGAGGAACCGGTGACGATGGCCGCGAAACTGATCCCGATGGCTGCTGCTGCTGCCCGATGCCGCCGCATCCAGCGCTGCGTGAGGTAGAACATGCTCGGCGCATGCGCGGTGACCGGTTCATGATTCAGAAAACGCTGCACATCCTCCGCGAAGGCCGTGGCGGATTCGTAACGCCTGGCGCGATCCTTTTCGAGAGCACGCAGGGTGATGAGATCGAGGTCCCTGAATTTATGATTGATGATTTGTGATTGATGATTTGAGGGAGATACCGGCACCTCCTCGCGAATGATGCGGCGCATCTCATCAAACCCGGCGGCCATGAGCGTCTTCCCGTCAAAAGGCGGCCTCCCGGCCAGCAACTCATAGAGCAGGGCGCCCAGGGCATACACATCACTCCGCGTGTCCACATCCGCACTGCCCGCCGCCTGCTCAGGGCTCATGTAAAGCGGCGTCCCGATCATCTGCTCCGTCCGGGTGCGCAGGGTGAATTCAGTGAGCTTTTCACCGCTCACAGCCTTCGCGATGCCAAAATCGATGATCTTCGGCACCGGCACGCCGTCGATCTCTGCGACGAGGATGTTCGAGGGCTTCAAATCACGGTGAATGATGCCTTTCTGATGCGCATGCTGTACACCGGAGCAGACGTCTTTGAACAACCGTAGCCTTTGCTCGAGCGGTAGGGCCTTCTCCAGGCAGTAGGCGGTGATCGGCATGCCGCGGACCAGTTCCATCACAAAAAATGGCCTGCCCTCCGGTGTCGCGCCCGCATCCAGCACCTTGGCGATATTCGGGTGGTCCATGAGCGAGAGGGCCACACGCTCCTGCTCGAAGCGGCTGATGACCTCCAGCGTGTCCATCCCCAGCTTGATGATTTTGAGCGCCACCTCCCGCCGCACCGGCTCCGCCTGCTCTGCCTGCCAAACACTGCCAAAGCCGCCGTCCCCCAGCTTTTCCACCAGCGTGTAAAGGCCAACCTCCTCACCCGCAAATTCCCCTGCCAGCGGCGTGCGCAGCGCATGGCTGAGCATCACCGCCGCTTCGGAAGAAGGAGTTTCATAGGCATTCATCACTTCTATTTACACCAATGCCGTCCCGTGTGAGAAATGATTCCCGCCCCACCCGCATGCCGGCCTTTCCAGACACCCGATGGACCCTCATTTTCGAAGCTGCCTGCACTCAGACCGCTGAAGGCCTGAGTGCCCTCGACCAGCTCTGCCGCCGCTACTGGGAGCCGCTCAACAGCTACGCCCGCTGTCGCGGCTACAGCCCTGCCGATGCCGATGACATCACCCAAGCTTTTTTTTCCCGGCTGCTGGAAAACAAAATGCACGCCAAGGCCACCCCGGAGCGCGGCCGCTTTCGCACCTTTCTACTCATGATGATGCAGAGCTTCATCGCCAACGACCTTCGGGCTGCCACCCGTCAGAAACGTGGCGGTGGTGCCGTCCACGAAACGATTGACGACCATGCCGACTCGGTCGCCACCACGCAGACGCCGGAAACCCTCTTCGAGCAAAAGTGGGCGCAGGCCGTCCTCGCCACCGCGATCACCCAATTGGACCACGAGTATCGTGCCAAAGGCCGTGCGGAGCGTTTCGCCGTCATGCGCCCCCTGCTCGCCATCCGCCACGATGGCGATACCGCCTCGCTGGCCGCGCAGTTGAACGTGACACCGGTGAATTTCCGCAAGCTCCTGCACGGCTTTCGCCAGCGCTTTGGCGAGCTCGTCCGCGAAGAAGTCGCCCGGCTGGTCAGTGATCCTTCGGAGGTCGATGACGAACTCGCTCACCTAATCCGGGTGATGGGTGAGGCATCAATGTCGAATGACGATTGAAGAATGCCGAATCAGGAGCGTTGATGCTGGCCTCATGAACACCCGCCGCGCCTTCGTCCGCAACCTCTCCGCTTTGGCTTTTACCGCTCCGTTGTTGGCGGAAACACCGAAGAAGGGCAAGAACACGATCTGCTACTTCACGAAGCATCTTCAAGGGCTGAGCGTTGACGAGATCGCCAGCGTGAGCGCCGAGATGGGCGTGGATGGCATCGAGGCACCGATCCGGCCGAAGTCCGGGCACATCACGCCGGAGCAGGTGGTGGATGAGCTGCCGAAATTCGTCGAGGCGCTCAAAAAGCAGAATCTCGAAATGATGATCATGACCTCCGGCATCAACGAGGTGAGCGCGGAGCAACGCACGGAGGAGGTGCTGCGCACGGCGGCGAAGCTGGGCGTGAAGCGCTTCCGCATGAACTACTTCAAGTATGACCTCAAGCAGCCGATCTGGGAGCAGCTCCAGGCCATTCGGCCAAAGATCAAAGACCTTGTGGCCCTCTGCAAAGAGATCGGCATCCAGCCGATGTTTCAAAATCACAGCGGGCAGGATTACTTCGGTGCGCCGGTGTGGGACATCTTTTCCATCATGCGGGAGTATCCGGCGGAGCAATTCAGCTTTGCCTTCGACATCCTGCACGCCACCTGCGAGGGCGGAAAGTCCTGGCCGCTCGAGTTCAACCTCGTCAAAGACCACATCGGCGCGGCTTACTTCAAAGATTACACATGGGAGGGCCGCAAGCTGGTCACCGTGCCGCTCGGCGAAGGCCAGGTGGACCCGGCGTATGGCAAGATGCTCATGAAGACCGGCTACAGCGGCCCGATCTCCCTCCACGTCGAGTATCTCGAAGGCAATCCGAAGGACCCGGCGGTGCTGAAGACCTTCCGTGAGGCGCATCTGCGGGATATGAAGACGCTGCAAAGCTGGATCACCGCGTGATTTGATCCGCGTGCTCATTTTTGCCGTGCGAAATTCACGTCTTTGCAGCATTTTGCCGCATGTCTGAATCCTCCGCAACTCCTCCCGCCGCCCCGCCGATCGCCGGATCTCTGCTGCTGGCCTCTCCGGCGATGGATGATCCGAATTTCTCCCGCACCGTGATCTTCATGGCGGCACACAGCCAGAAGGATGGTGCCTTTGGTTACATCCTGAACCGTCCTCTGGAGCAGAGTGTCGGCGATTTGCTGCCGGATCAAGACCTGGGAGCGCTCGGTGATGTGCCCGTTTTCATGGGTGGCCCGGTGGCCACGGACAAGCTGGCCTTTGCCGCGCTGCACTGGAACAAGCGCAAGAGCACGCTGCGCTGCCAGACCCATCTCTCGGTGCCGGATGCGCTGAAGGCGCTGAAGCTCGGTCATGAGGTGCGCGGCTTCGTCGGCTACTCGGGCTGGACCGGAGGGCAGCTCGAGAATGAACTCCAACGACGCTCCTGGATCACCACGAAGGCCCGGCCGCTCGTTCTGACGCTGGACAAGCCCGACGGGCTCTGGGGGGCCATTTTGCATGACATGGGGCCGGTCTATGGGCTCATGGCGGGCATCCCGGAAGAGCTGCGCTGGAATTGATCGTTCCCGAAGGAGCCTCAATGGATCGCCGCGGCGATGATGATGCAGATCCCGAGCGCTGCCGCGCCCACGACGATGGCCAGTGCGGTGTTTTTCTCCTCCACGAGCTGCTTCCACAGGTCGTAGGGCGTGAGCTTGTCCACGATGATGAAGCTGGTGATGAAGATCACCACGCCGAGCAGGGCGTAGATGAGTGAGTTCAGGAGGATGGCGGTGTCCATGGCGTGAGGCGGGATGAGGGATGAGAGATTGGATCACTTGTGGAAGCCACCGCCGGAGAACCAGCCGCCGGAGCTGCTGCTGGTGTTGATGGCAGGCCGATAGCGGTAGCTCGTGCTCGAAAACGAGCTGCGGTTGGCGCTGGAGGTGAAGAAGTTCCATCCACGCAGGTTCGAGAGACCGAGGTAGGAGCATGCGAGGATGGCCAGGATCGTATAGATGGGATTTTTCATCGTTCGCTCAGGGTTGGATCATTCGTCATCATCGCTGGAGACGGTGTAGGGATTGAAATCGCTCTCCATCCAGCGTTCCTTTTCAAAGCTGAAGGAGCGCAGCAGGAGCCAAACGGGCCAGAGGCAGATGGCGGCGAGGCCCATCCAGAAGTTTGACCAGAAGAGCCCCCCACGCTGCACCGTGATGCGGATGGGGGAATTCGTCACGCTGTTCGCCGCGTCAGGCTCAAAGCGGAAGTAGTATTTGCCCGCGGGCACCGCCGGCAGGGTGACATCACTGCGCTGCTCCTCGAAGTGGGAGGCGAAATTCGTCATCGGCAGCATGATGGGCGTGGTTTGCTGCGTGGCGGCATTCACGAGGCTGCCTTTCAGCGCCAGATAACCGCCGCTCGGAATCATGCCGGCCTCAGAATGCACATGCAGCGGTGCTGAACCTCCACCGAGCGAGAAGGGCTGGGTGACGATGGTTTTGTCCGTGGCGGTGTTTTGATACGAAAGGCCGCCTGTGTCGGCTGAGTCGAGCACCTTCGTCCGCGTGGCAAAACCCAGGCATAGAAGCTGGATGAGGATATAGGCTCCGATGGCGAGGAAGAAGGTGCCGCGCATGGCCCGCCAGCGTTCCTGATGCGGATTGGGCTCGTTCAGGTAGCGGCCGCTCGGAGAGGGAAGGCGCGTGCCATCGGTCAAAAAGGCTCGCTGGACTTCGAGATGGTCGATGTATTCACCGCCGGACCACGCGACCTCGTTGAGCTCTTTGCTAAACTCCGCCGAGAGCACGAAAGGCGGGCGCACATAGTCCGTGAGCTGCACTTTTTCGCCCGAACGCACCCGCCAGTAAAACTCGCCCAGGACATTCACCGTGGTCACCTCTTCGCGGGCGAAGAGCGAGAAGTGCTGCCCCTCCCATCGATCCGCGGTGTGATGACCGGGCAGCAATCGAACGAAGGACCAGTGACCGCGGAAAGTCACGAGGTAGCGAAAGCCCAGCCAGGGATTGAAAAGCAGGAACTCATCCCACGAGCACCATTTGTCCTTCCGGCGCATGAAGCCGATCACCTCCCACGTGTCGCCTTTGAGCACGCCGCGTGCTCCGATGGGCAGCGCGGGCTTGATTTGCAGCGTGGTCTTCATCACGTGGCCGATCTCCGCGAGGCCCGGCTTTGACGTGTCGAGGATCGTGGCGCAGGAGCCGCACACCGCGGACATCGAAAGGCCTTCGGCACGGATTTGCACCGGCGCACCGCAGCTCGGGCAGTTTTCCGCACGGCTTTGATGTCGCGTGATGTCTGCCTGCTGATCCCAGCCGGGCACCTTGCGCAGCTCCGTGAAGTTAAGCTCTTCAAACTGGGCGTAATGCCCGGCATAAAAGGTGCGCTGGCCGCCCGTGATCTCGAGTGTGCCAAAGCCTCCGTCCGATCCGGTGAGGTCGATGCCCGTGCGGACAGCATTCGTAGCCACCGCGAAG
>JBKCXA010000621.1:0-4152 GCA_046316935.1 Prosthecobacter sp. | reverse complement strand
CCGCTGTAATTGCCCGCGAGGGTCGGCGCGAAGTTCACATAGCCGCCGCCGGAGCCACCGGGAGCCAGCGTGACAGGTGTGGCCCACACGGACCACGGATTCGGCGCACCCGCAGGCGATCCGACGGGCAATCCGGCCTGCAAGGCAGACACCGTCAGCGTGGCAGCGCCCACATTGCGGATGGTGAGAGACTTCTGATTCAGAACGCCGGAGTTGGAGTTGCCAAAGGCAAACGTGCCGCCGCTGGCCACCACGCCGCCATTCACCAGCACTTCGATGTCGGGAACGGGGTTCGTGTTCGCCGCGCCAGTGCCTTGCAGGTTCACTTTGTAGCTGCCTTCATCCGGATCGGTGCTGGAGACGGTCATGAGTGCCTTGTAAACCGTGCCCGCCGCCGATGGACGGAACATCATCGTGAAGCTGGCGGTGCCGCCGGGAGCGATCGGAGCCGTGGTGCTCGGAATGCTGCCATAAAGGAAATACGTCGGCGTCGTGGTGCTCACGGTGGGCTGCACCGGCAGGCAGGAGAAGCCGGTGAGGCGCAGATCGCCCGTGCCGGAATTCGTGATCGTGAAGGTCTTCGTCGTCATCGTGTTCACCGGAGCCTCGCCCCAATCGATCGTCGAATTCAGCGCCACATCGCCGCTGGAAAGGCTCAGCGCGATGTCGCCGGGATTTTGATTCGCATCGGCATGACCGCTGAGATTGATGACGAAGGGATTCTCGTTCGCGTCATTGTTGAAGGCGCGGAAGATCGCCGCGTGATCACCGGCCTGCAGCGGCTGGTAGGCGAGACGCAGCGTGGCGCTGCCGCCCGCAGGAATGCTCACTGGCACACCGCCCTCGACGCGGAAGGCCTGCACGGTGGCGGAGGTGCCGCCGACATAATAAACGAGGTTCGCATTCGTCACCGTGGAGGTCGCCGCCGCGGAGAAGGTCACCGAAGTGCCCGCGATGCTCACGATCGTCGTGCCGCTGGGGAAGGGGCCGCTCACCACCATGCCAGGCGCGAGATTCGCCGCGCTCGTCACCAGGCCCGTCGCGCTGCCGCTCACGGTCGTCGTCGCCACGCTCACCGTCGGCACGGGCGGCAGGGCGAGGCTCCAGCTCGTGATGCGCAGCTCGCCGGTGCCGGTGTTGCTGATGAGATAATCCTTCGTCGTGTTCGTGCCCGTGAGCTGGTTGCCATAGCTCACGGTGCTGCCGGTGGGCACATCATTGCCGCCGGTGCTCACCGCGATCTCCACGGGCGTCGGGTCCGCATTCACCGTGCCGGTGAAGTTGATGACGGTGGGGTTTTCATTCGAGTCATTCGTCGTGATGGTCAGCTTCGAGGCGTAACTGCCCGCCACGAGGTTGAAAAGGGCCACCTGAAAGCTCGCCTGCGCTCCCGCCGGGATCACCGAGGGCACGGTGGAGTTGTAAACCGTGATCGCCGTGCTCGTGGAGCCGGTTTGCGTCATCACGGCGTTGCTGAGGCGCAGCTCGCCGGCGCCGGTGTTCGCGATGGTGATCGTTTTGGTGAGGCGCGTGTTCACCGTCGTCGCCCCGAGGGCGATGCTGCCGTTGTTTGCCACTTCGGTAGTGCCATTGCGCACGGCGATCTCCGGTTGCGGCAGCGTGCCGCTCGCGATTCCGCGCAGCGGGATCTCGTAAAAGATTTCGTCGCCGTCATTGCTTACGATGACCAGCTTGAAGTTGTAAGTGCCCGCCACGGACGCCTGGAAGGTCACGCGCATGAGGCTCTGGCGGCCCGGTTGCTGCGTGAAGCTCGGCAGCGTCGTGATGCGGAAAGGACTCGATGCGCCAGCAGGCAGCGTCCCGGTTTGCAGGAGGCGCAGCGAGTAGAGCGAGAGATCCGCATTGCCCGCGTTGCCGATGATGAAATCGCGACTCACCGCCTGGGCGATGCTGGCCGTGCCGAAGTCCACCAGCGTGCCTGCGGGCAGATTGGCGCTGTTATGACCCACGGTGATGTCCGGCTGCTGCGTGGAAGGCGCGGCGACCGCGAAATTCACCGTGTAAGCGCCCAGCGTGCCGTAAACCGCCGCGTTCACGGCCACATAGTGCGTGCCGGCCGGGAGCTGCTGCGAGAGGCGGAAGTTCGGCACGCCCGCGCTGTCATTGTCCGCGTAGATGTCCGTCGGAGCGCCTTTGGAGGCACCGAGCCACAAACGCCCCACCACATCCGTCGTGCCACCGGAGGTCACCGTCACCACGGCGGGGGCATTCAGCGTGAACTTGAAGTAATCCACATCCCCGGCCGTGCCGAGGCTGCCGGTCTTTGAGGAGGGCAGCGCCGCATTGGTGGCGGTGGTGTAGGTGTTGCCATGATCGTCGGGAGGCGTGGCTGTCTGCGCCTGGATGGCCGAGCAGGCCAGCAGAGGCAGGAAAAAGCCGCGCAGAAGGGCGTGGACACGTGTTTTCATAATCAGATGGTTGTTGGAGGAGTGGTTGGCGCGGCCCGCTGCTCGGTGAAATTCAGCAGGCCCGTGTTTCGCCCTCTCTTTGCAAGCCTCTCAAACTTCCTGACCGAAAAAAACAGAAAAATTTGAGCATGCGGGGCTGACCGACTTTTTTCTTCCCAATCCGACGAATTTTCGTCAGAAACGTCCGGTGGCCGGCAAGGAGACTCAGCCACTCTTCCGCTCCCGACCATGCACTCCTCTTCCAAGCGCCTTTTGATCGCCTCGGCGATGGCTGTGCTGGCTTGCGGACTGTTTTGGAAGGTCGATGAGATCGTCGAGCATCCAGCCCCGACGAGGACCAAAGTCGTCAAACAGGTTCCCGCGCCGCTTTTGGCTCCAAAGCCTATCTCAATCGAACGCACGGCTCCTGTTCAACAGACGACGGTGGTCGAGAGTGCGCCCATTGTATTTCAGGAGCAAGGCATCACCATTCGCGAGACGACGATGAAATACCCGCTCGTGCGCACGGATGCCAGCGGGCTGGCGATGGTGGCGGATCATCTCATCGTGCAACCGAAGGCGGGCATGACTCGCGAGGCTCTGGAGGTGCTTGTGCAGTCTCTCGGCGCTTCGATTCGCAAAGCGACAGCAGGCTACTTCCTCGTTTCCTTCCCGCTGGAAGGCCAAGACGCGCTTCCACGCATGCTGGAGGCTTTGAAGGAGATCGGCGTCGTGGAGCCGGATTATCTGCAATTTGCCTCCGCCGTGCCGAATGATCCGAATTTCGCGAATCAGTGGGCTTTGCAGCAAATCAGCAACGATGCCGATATCGACGCGCCGGAGGCTTGGAACATCGCGCAAGGCTCCAGCAGCGTGCTCGTGGGTGTCATCGACACCGGCATTGATCTCACGCATCCCGATCTCGTGCCGAATTTGTGGACGAACAGCGGTGAAATCGCCGCGAACGGCCTCGACGACGATCTCAACGGCTACATTGATGACATCCACGGCTGGGACTTCGCCAATGATGACGCCAGCCCGCAGGACGATCACTACCACGGCACGCACTGCACCGGCATCCTCGCGGCGAAGGGGAACAACGCTCTCGGCATCAGCGGCGTGTGCTGGAGCGCTCGTGTGATGGCGCTGAAATTCCTCAACAGCAGCGGCTCCGGCTTCACCTCCGATGCTATCGCGGCGGTAAGCTATGCCACGAGCATGGGCGCGGTGCTCACGAGCAATTCCTGGGGCGGTGGCGGTTACTCGGTGGCTCTTGAAAATGCCATCAAAGCCGCCCGCGATGCCGGAGCGCTCTTCATTGCCGCCGCGGGCAATTCGGCGGCGAACAACGACCTCGCCACCGCCTATCCGGCGAACTACAACGTCGAAAACATCATCAGCGTGGCCGCCACGGATCGCTTCGATTCATTGGCGGGTTTTTCATCATATGGCGCGACGAAGGTCCACCTCGCCGCGCCGGGCGTGAGCATCCTCAGCACGCTGCCGCAGACCGCGAGCAGTGCGATGACGAGCGCCAATCTGACTGCCGCGTATGGCAACCTCAGCGGCACCTCGATGGCCACGCCGCATGTCGCGGGCGTTTGTGCGTTGCTGAAGGCCTTTCGTCCATCGCTGACTTATTCGCAGATTCGCAGCGCGGTGCTCTCCGGTGCGGATCGCATGCCTTCGCTCGGCAGCAAGGTGGCCACGGGAGCGCGATTGAATGCGAATCGCTCGCTCGAAA
>JBKCXA010000620.1:0-6027 GCA_046316935.1 Prosthecobacter sp. | reverse complement strand
AGCTCGATCTGCGCCGATTTGAAGCCCTCGAACATCTTCGCCGTGCCCGGATCGATCTTCTCCAGCTCGTGGATGCTGCGGCTGATCTCGCGCAAACCATCCACCACGCTGCCTTCGCCCTCGCTGAGGCGGCTCGTGATCGCTCCACAAAGCTCCGCCAGACGTGCGCCATTCGCGGCGATGCGATGCTTGGACTCGATTTCTTCTTCCTCGCCGTCCTTGAGGTTCGCGGAGGCGATTTCATTCGCCTGAAACTTCAGCATGTCGATCTGCTGGCTGCCCGCCCGCTCGGAATTTTCCAGATCGTCGAGTTCCGTCACGGCCGCCCGCCATTCCTTCCAGGCCGCTTCATACTTCGTCAGCGCCTCCTCGATGCCCGCAAACTTGTCCAGCATGTCGAGCTGCCGCTCCCGCGAGTTCAGCGACTGATGATCGTGCGGCCCGTGCAGATCGACCAAAAACTCGCCAAGGCCTTTGAGCACCTGGATCGTCACCGGCGAGCAGTTCACGAACTGCTTGTTCGCCCCGCTGGCGCTGATCGTGCGCTTCACGATCAGCTCGCCATCCTGGCACGGCTCCAATCCTGCCTCCTCCAGCACGGCATCAATGGCCCGCGTGTCCTTCAGATGAAAACTTGCCTCCACCGTGCAGGCATCCTGCCCCGTTCGAATGAGTGAGCGGTCCGCCCGCTCGCCGAGGATGAGCTTCAAAGCGCCCACGATGATGGATTTGCCCGCACCCGTCTCGCCCGTCACGCCCACCAGCCCCGCCGCGAGTTCCCAGGTCACGTCTTCGACGAGGGCGAGGTTGCGGATTTTGAGAATGGAAAGCATGCGGTGGCGGTTTGGAGTGCGCGAAGATGGGAAGTCCCCGCCGCATTTCAACCACCACGCGGCGATCTTCCGCTCCAGGCCTTGAAAGCACGCGAAAAATGCGCGGCGGACTTGTAGCCGAGCTCGGCGGCCACGTTCTTCACCAGCGCATCCGGTTGGCGCAGCTTGATGGCGGCTTGGGAGAGCTTCAATCGCGTCAGGCAGGCCAGCGGCGTCTCGGTGTCGTAGCGTTGAAACAGACGGGTGAAGTAGGCGGCGGACACATGACAGGCCCGTGCAGCCTGCTCGATGCTGTTGAGCACCGGGTAATTGCGAAGCAGATGACCGCGACAGCGCAGATACGTCGCATAAGCAGGGTCCATCTTCGTCGTCGCAGGCTGGCGGCTGTCCGCGCAGAGCACCAGCGCATGCTCCAGCGCCGCGCACGCCGTTCGCAGACCAAAACGCCCGCCACGCAGCGCATGATCGATCACTTCTTCGAGCAGGCTCACCACCCGCGAGGCATCCGCCACGCGCAGCACACTGCCCGCGCCGAGGTCAAGATCGCGCATCAAATCGGCGGCCCGCGAGCCGGTGAAGTTGAAGAAGTATTTCACCATCGGCTCCTCCGCCGAGCTGGAGATCACATGCGGCACGCTGGAGTCGTAGAAGAACGCGTGCCCGGCCTCGACCTCGTGTTTTCGATTCGCCAGCATCACGCTGCCTTGGCCGCGTGAGACAAATTCAAAGGCTAGAAACGGGAAATCCTGACGGTCCACGATGAAATCCGGTGCACACCATTCACAGCCGCCGCCCACGAGACAGAGCGTGGATTCGTCACGCTGCCGCGACTGCCACTCGGGCAGAAAGAAGCGCCGCGTGCGCATCACTTGCGTGGAAAAATAGTCGGCCTGGTCGGTGGCGGGCATGCGTGGAGCATGTCAGCCTCATCAAGAATCGTCAAGCCGCTGCCAAACATGGTCAGCCGAAGCCTTTTTATCTTTGATCCTTCCCCTTTTATCCTTTCAGGCCATGTCCCAACCTCTCCGCGGCATCATTCCGCCCCTCGTCTCCCCTTTGCGTGATCGCGACACCCTCGACGTCGCCGGTTTGGAGCGACTCATCGAGCATCTCATTAGTGGCGGCGTCAGTGGCCTCTTCATCCTTGGCACAACTGGCGAGGGACCGAGCCTCAGCTACCGCCTGCGACGCGAGTTGATCGAGCGCACCTGCCAAATCGCCAAAAATCGCGTTCCGGTGCTCGTCGGCATCACGGACACCGCCTTCACCGAAAGCGTGAACCTCGCCAAATACTCCGCCGAGGCCGGGGCCACGCATGTGGTGCTCGCGCCGCCGTATTACTTCCCCGCCGCGCCGCCGGAGATGCTCGAGTATGTGCAGGATCTCGTCGCCGAGATGCCGCTGCCGTTGTTTCTCTACAACATGCCCGGTTTGACGAAGGTGAGCTTCGAACTCGACCTCGTGCGTCGCGCCCTCGACATGCCGGGTATCTGCGGCGTCAAAGACAGCTCGTGTGACATGATCTACTTTCATCGCCTCATCGAGATCGCGAAGCAACGCGCCGACTGGAGCGTGCTCGTCGGCCCCGAGGAGCTCACCGCCGAGGCCGTGCTGCTCGGTGGTCACGGCGGCATCAATGGCGGGGCCAATTTGCACCCGAAACTCTACGTCGAGATGTATCAGGCAGCCGCCGCGCAGGATTTGCAACGCACGCGGGAACTACACGCGCAGGTCATGAAGCTCGCCGGAGCCATCTACACCGTCGGCAAGCACAAGAGCGCCATCATCAAAGGCATCAAATGCGGCCTCAGCCTCCTCAACATCTGCGACGACCACATGGCCGAGCCCTTCCACCGCTTCCGCGAGCCGGAACGCGAGCTCATTCGTGAAAGACTCGCCGCTCTCGGAATCTTGTAACACATCACCACCATGAAATCTCTCCTCTACGCCCTTCTCGCCTCCACAGTGCCACTCGTTGCCGCCGATCCCGCGATCCTCACCACCGAATACATTTACGACACCGGTCCTTACCCGCAAATTCACGCGACCACCATCGTCGAGACGCCCACAGGGCTCGTCACCGCGTGGTTTGGCGGCACAGCGGAGAAAAACCCCGATGTGTGCATCTGGGTGTCGCGCCAGCTTCCCGATGGCAAATGGACGGAGAGCGTCGAGACGGCCAACGGTGTGCAAACCGATGGCACACGGCATCCCACATGGAACCCCGTGCTGTTTCAGCCGAAAGAAGGCCCGCTGATGCTCTTCTACAAAGTCGGCCCCAATCCTGAGCAGTGGTGGGGAGAGCTCAAAACCAGCGACGACGGCGGCAAGTCTTGGTCAGCGGCACGCAAACTGCCCGAAGGCATCCTTGGCCCCATCAAAAACAAGCCCGTGCAACTGCCCAACGGCGACATCTTGAGTCCGACGAGCAATGAAACCCATGAAAAGCCAAGCAAGTGGTCCGTGCATTTTGAACGCAGCAGCGATCTCGGACTGACCTGGCAGAAAATTGGCCCCGTGCATGACGGTGTGAAGATTCAGGCCATCCAGCCCAGCCTTCTCTTCCTCGGCGGCGACAAAATTCTCGCCCTCGGACGCTCGCGCCAGGATCGTGTGTTTGAAATTCGCAGCGATGATGGCGGCAAGACCTGGGGCGAGATGAAACTCGGCACCCTGCCCAACAACAACAGCGGCACCGATGCCGTGACGCTCGCCGACGGCACCCACCTGATCATTTATAACCACATCGCCGGCACACCCGGCAAGTGGGGCGGCAAGCGCACGCCGCTGAATCTCGCATCCAGCAAGGACGCGCAAACATGGAATGCCGCGCTCGTCCTCGAAAGCGCCCCCGGCGAATACAGCTACCCCGCCATCATCCAGACCAAGGACGGCCTCGTGCACATCACCTACACCTGGAAGCGTCAGAAGGTGAAGCATGTCGTGCTCGATCCCGCGAAGCTCACCACCAAGCCCATCGTGAACGGCCAGTGGCCGCAGTGAGACTGCCTGAACAGTTGATCGAAGACGCTTCACACCCACGCACTACCATGATCAAGCTCATCCACATGTTGATGCCGCTTTTCCTATGCGGTGCCTGGGCCCAAGGCCAAGAAGCGGAGAGTATTCACGAATTGACGGGCGTGTGGCAGGCCGATTTCAATGCTGATTCCAGCAGGATCATCACCAAACTAAGAGGGGGTAAACTTGGACTTTGGGATGCCTCCACGGGCAAGAAGATCGCGAACGAATTGAGCAAGGCTGAAGCGGTCGATGACTACGTCCTCGATAAGCAGGCGAAGCTGGCGCTCGTGCAGTTGAAAGCCGACACATTCCGTGCCTATGAAGTTCGATCAGGCAAAGCTGCCTCTCCTGCCTTGGTAGCATCAGGGACCAATCTTGAAGGTGCCTTTACGGCGGAAGGTTCCCAGGTTTTGATTCGCAGCATCGAGGGCGACGTGAAGGTTTTCGACATAACCTCCGGCAAGCAAGTGGCGGCGCCAAGCCTGCCCCCGGAGGAGGAAGGCTACGAACTGAATTCCAGGCCCGGTTTCTGCCCGCAGCGCCATCTGGCGTTTCTCATGGACATCAAGGGCAGGCTGCATCGCTACGACACCCGTTCATGGAAAGAAATCATGCCGCACATTGACCACAAGTTGTCGGATTCATCTTATGCGATCGGTTTCACAATCAGCGAGGATGGTCATCATGTGGCCACTTTTGACGCACCCGGAGAAAATGGGCCTAATGGCTCGCTACAGATTTGGGACTTGGAAACGTCGAAAGCGGTTGGGGCACCGCTGGTCGGCACCAACGGGGTCTCCGCAACGTTCATGGGCGACTCCCGCTGCCTGATCAGGTATGCACGAGGCTCCGTCAGCATGGTAAGCCTCCCTTCATTCAGCGCCGAATTCGAGTTCCGGCGGCACGACGATGTGGAAGCCAGCTTCGCGCACCTCCTTTCTACTGATCGGCGAAAGTATATCCTGAGCTGGGGCTTTGACCGCTTCATGGAGTTATCGCATTACGACAATGGAACCCATGCTGGTAACGCCGTGCTGCCCTGCCAGATTGACTCTGTCCTCTCACCGAACAGTCCGGATCATGTTTGGATTACCTTGAACAATACTGTGCACCTCAAAAAGCAGCACTATGATTGCTACATCGTGAAGTATTCGATTCCTGGGTTGGCGCCAGATGCCGTTTTACGCGTGCAGGACTATATTCACCACGCTGTGCTCTCACCAGACTTCAAACGTCTTATGGTTGTTCAAGGCACATCAGATCGGGAGCGAATAAGCCTCTTTGATGCCCAGAGTCTGGAAGAGGTGATCTTTACCTCGTCACGTTGATGCTCCGTTGCTCGATCATTCAACCCAACGGGCAATCCCTAATCGACATCCACGTCCATGCGCCACCTCTTCATCGCCCTCATTTGCCTCGTTCAAGTGCAGGCGCAGGACATCACCACACGTCCACTCACGCTGGACGCCAACTTGCTCAACCTGCCCGTGTGCAATGGCGCAGCGAAGCAGATGGTGAAGCTCGAAGTCGGTGGCAAGGCCGTGCGTGAGGTGGAGATCGAGTTCGCTGAGGGGAAGAAGCCGGATTTGTGGGTGTTTCTCGATGTGAGGCCGTGGAAAGGCCAGTCGGCGGTGCTCAGCGGAGCATCGGCATTGATCACCGCCATCGAGAGCAGTGATGCGATCAAGACCGACGTGCCGGTGTATGCGGAAGCGCTGCGACCACAGTTTCACTTCACCTCGATGCGCGGGCGCTTGAATGACCCGAACGGCCTGCTGAGCTTCGATGGCGAGCATCATCTGTTTTACCAACTGCATCCCTACGGCGTGAAGAGCGGCAGCAAGAGCTGGGGGCATGCGGTGAGCCGCGATTTCCTGCATTGGGAGGAGCTGCCCATCGCGATTCATGCGGAGGCGGAGGGCATGATGTTCTCCGGCTCTGGCGTGGTCGATTGGAAAAACACCTCCGGCTTTCAGACCGGTAAGGAACCGCCGCTCGTGCTCATCTACACCGCCACGGGGCCGCCACGTGATCAGCGCCTCGCCTTCAGCAACGACCGCGGTCGCACGTGGACGAAGTTTGCCGGCAATCCCGTGCTGCCGGAGGTGGCGCACAACAACCGCGACCCCAAAGTCTTCTGGCACGAGCCCACGCAGCGTTGGGTCATGAT
>JBKCXA010000619.1:0-4036 GCA_046316935.1 Prosthecobacter sp. | reverse complement strand
TGGCGAGGCGGCACTTTTCGTGGATGAGCTTGTCGAGCTGGTCGAAGTCGATCATGCCGCGACCTCCTTCGATTTCGGCGCGCTGGCAAACACCGCGACGGCATAAACGAGGTGCAGCAGCCCAAAGGTGAGCGCCATCACGAGCGAGGCCGGCCCGAGGTCGGTGCGCAGATTCCGCACCTCGTCATTCGCCGCCCAGGCGAGAAACAAAACGAGCCCGGCGATCACAAACGCCCACCCAAGCCGCACGAGCGACTTTGGCGCGAAGTTGCTCATGGCGATCAAAGCCAGTCCGTAACACAAAACCCAGATGAAAGCAGCCAGCGTGAGGTTGTGCAGCCAGATCACCAGCCCGCCAGCCACCACACCACCGACAATCAAAGGCGACGAAACGGCCCGGAGCGCCGTTTTCATGCCTTCGGAGACGAGTGGTTGATCGCGACGCTTCGCCTCGCGGGCAAGCAGGCTCACATTCAGCAGCGTGCACGCCGCGAGGATGGCATGCCAGAGCACCAGAAAGGTCGAGTTGGAGAAAGCCGCCTCACCATGCGTCTTCGTCGCATGCACCACCGGCCCCACCGAAACGGCAAGCGCGAGCACACCGCCCAACAAGGCAGCCGGCGCCGAGACCGCGCGGTAGATGTGCGCTTTTTCCATCAAGGAGCGGATGACGCGGAGTTGCTCGAGGGCGGCGTGGGAGGTGCTCATGCGAGAAACTTTGTGCTGCAAAGTGCAAGCCCGCAAACTCGAACTTTGTGCTGCAAAGCGAATTCACCTGCGCTTCACGTTTCTTTCACAATGCCGCTTTGATTGCGGCCAGGAAAACCGCATAAAGCACGCTTGCCTAACACCAGCGCACTTTTGTAGAGTGCGGTCATGCTTCGCTCCTTCATCGCCATCGCCTGCTGTCTGACCGCATTCGCTACCGCTTGTCCGGCTCAGTCCACTCCCGAGGTGACGATTTCCTTGATGGCAGATGCCCCGGCCACCACCGCCCAAACTCAAGAAGACGTTCAAAAATGGGTGGGGCAGTTTGAGGAGACTATTTACCGGATGCGCATTCATGATTTCCTGGAGCGGGTGGATTGGCGGAGCATCATCCAGGCCGGACTTTCCGAGGGAGGTGAGCCGCCCGACGAGGCGAAGTTGGAGAAGATGACCAAGGGCATGCAGGTCATGAGCGAACGAATGTTTCCGCAATTGCGGCCGTTCTTCCAATTCTCCAAAGTCGAGATTAGAAAAATCGAGGCCGACAAAGACAAGATGAACTTGGTCACCCGCTGTCACGATGTGGACGGCATCGAGTGCAAGTGCCGTTGGTGGCTTGTTAAGGCTGGCGAGGCCTGGCGTCTGGTGGACTTTGAGAATGTGACAGTGGCCATGAGGCTCTCAACATTGATGAACATGGCCTTTCAGTCTCAGGCATCGTCCAGCCCCATGAATCGTGAGTTGTCGATGAAGTTCATGCAATTCGGAACTCTCACCGAGGATGGCGACTTCGAGACCGCCCTCAAAATCGCGAACGAGCTGGAGAAGGAAAAGCTCCCTCGCAGTTTGCTGGAGATCATACAACTGGCCAAAGTGGACATTCTCATGGCGCTCGACAAGGAAGAAGAAGCAGAGCCTCTCCTCGCCCAGCTTGAAAAGCAGCAATGCACGAACCCGGCTTTCTATTTACTGAGAGCAGGAAGGTTTTTCGACCTCGAGAACTATGAGGCATCTCTTGTATGGTCCGAGAAGTATGGCAAGGCCATCGGCCACGATGCTGATTCGTGGCGCATGGTTGTGAACTGCCATCAGGAGCTGGACCAGGACAAGGAGGCTCTGCAAGCCGCGAAGATGTGGGCGGCTGATTATCCGCGAGACTCTTCGCCTCTGTATTTTCAATGGAGCCTGCTGCCCGAGGTTCGCAGGACATTGGAAGTCAGGCCCCTCCTGATGCATCTTCCCCATGCAGAATCGTTTGAGGCATTCGGCGAGGCGGCTTTGATGGAGGATGACTATGACGCGATCCGGTTGCTGGTGGACGTGATGAAGGCTCGTAAAATGGAAAGAGAGGAGACGGTGGAGTGGGAAGCCGTGCTGAAGGATGCGCCCGAAGGAAAACCGGCTGAAAAGAAGCCGGAGAAGTGAGAATGGGGGTTTAAGGCTCAAATCCCCCTTGGCAGGAGCTTATAATTACCATAAATTAACCTTCGATGAGTCCGTTCCGCCCCTTTTCCAGCCAGTGCCTGCTCCGCGGGTGCGTGGCGGTTTTGTGTTTGGTCGGAGGCTTCTCGAAAGCGGCCGATCCGACGGCCGAGCAGCAATACTGGCTGGAGCTGACGAACCGTTTCCGTGCTGACCCGCAGGGCGAATTGACCAAGCTGGTGAACTTCTCCTCACCGGGCGTGTGGGCGCCGGTGAAGTCCAGCGATCCGTTTGTGGTCAATGCGCTGAGCTACTTCGGCACCGACGCGGCCACGCTCGCGGCGCAGTTTGCCTCGCTCACCGCGGCCCCGCCGGTGGCGTGGAACAACAACCTGAACATCTCCGCCACCAGCTACTCCGACCTGATGGTGACGATGGACCAGCAGTCGCACACACTCGATGGATTGAGCATTCCGCAACGCATTCTGGCGGGTGGTTACGGCTCGAACTGGCTCAAAGCGGGCGAGAATCTCTTCGCGGCCACACAGACGCTCCTTCATGGCCACAGCGGCATGGTGATCGACTGGGGTGACGAGGACGGCAATGGCTCCGCGCCCTTTGGCACGGGCATTCAAAACCCAGCCGGGCACCGCATCGCCCTGCTCGACCGGCAGTTCAAGGAGATGGGCATCGGCTTTCAGAGCACCCTCATCCCCGGCGGCAATCTCAACGCCACCGGTCCCTATGTCGTCACGCAGCATCTCGGCAGCCGTTACCGCCTCGACTCCGGCACCTACTACTCCGACGCCATCCTCACCGGGAGCGTGTATCAGGACACCATCGCCGCGGATGCTTTCTACACACCTGGCGAGGGCCTCGCAGGCGTGGCAGTGAATGTTTACGACGATCTCACGAACACGCTGCTGCTCTCCGGCTTCACCAACAGCGTCGGCGGCTACAACATCTCCCTGCAGGGCCTCACCAGCGGCACCACCTACCGCGTCGAGGCACCCTCCACCGGCCTCGGAGCACAGCTTTTCACGCTGACCTCCACCGTCGAGAACTTCGGCGCCCCGGTGATCATGTTCGACAATGTGCATGCCTCCTTCCAAGCGGTGCCCGAGCCCGGCAGCGGGCTGCTGTGTCTGCTCGCGGGCCTGCTCGTGTGCCTGAATAGAAGGCGACGCGACTAAAGAAGATGCTCACGCTGCCTTCCACTCGGCCGCATGCCTTGCGAAGGCCTTTTCGGCACGCTTCAGCGCCTCATCGATATCCGTCTGGGTGTGAGCGAGGCTGATGAACCACAGGCCGCGTTCGATGGCGCGGACGCCTTCTTCGAGGAGGCAGCGGCGCAGGTGGGCCCAGCGTGGGGCGTCTTGGCGGCGGACGTAGTCGCGATAGCTGGTGATGGGGCCTTTATCGGCACCGAGCTTCAGCATGGCGCAGTGGAAGACGAGGCCGGGGCCTTGCGGTTGCAGCGGGATGTCATGCTGCGCGGCGAGCTTGCTCAAGCCGGCCATCAATTGCTCGCCGAGGGCGATGACGCCCGCGGGATGCTTGTCGCCAAGGGCGATGACTTCATCGAGGCACCATTTGGCGGCGGCGAGGCAAAGCGGGTTCGCATTGAGCGTGCCGGCGTGGACGACCTCGCCACTGATGATCTTGGCGAAGAATGATTCTTTGCCGACGAGAGCCGCGAAGGGCACGCCACCGCCGACGTCCGAGACGACGCTGGTCCAATCGGGCGTGACGACATAGTGCGTCTGTGCACAGCCAGCACCGACGCGGCAGCCGGTGATGGTTTCCTCGGCGATCCTGACAATGCCATTCGCATCGCAAAGCTCGCGGATGGTGGAGATCATGCCAGGCGCGGCGGGCATGCAGCCGGTGTTACAGAGCACGGGCT
>JBKCXA010000618.1:0-7997 GCA_046316935.1 Prosthecobacter sp. | reverse complement strand
CACCGCGAGGTTGTGGTTGTTTTGGATCACGCTGAAGCGCGACCCAAGGTCACGAAGCTGATCGAGCGTGACATTGCTGGCTCCAAAGCGCCTCACTGGCAGTTTTTCCAACGCGTCGGCAGCTTGCAACGCGGTGTCGTGCCATTGATGCAGATAAAGCAGATCGATGTGATCGACGCCAAGCCGCCGCAAACTGTCCGTGATGTCCATCCGGTCATACGGCGGCAGGATTTTCGTCGCGACGGTGATATCCGCAGGCTTTCGCGACGCGAGCCATTTGCCGAGAATGGTCTCCGAAGCCCCGTCGCCCTAGGCCGCCGCCGTGTCGAAGTGCGTGATGCCACGCTCCAAAGCGTGGTCGAGCAACGCGAAGGAGGCCGCTTCGCCAATCTCACGACCAAAGGTCACACAGCCGAGGCCGATGCGGGAGATGGGATGCGGGCAAGCGGAGGACATGGCTCGAAGGGAGAGCCATTCATAGCGACGGTGCACGACACTTCATGCGCCAACCGGGTGGATTCAGGACTCAAGGCAGCGCCTGAAACCTCAAAAACGCCTTCTCCGCCACGGCGGCATTCACGGTCCGTGTACCATCGGGATTCGTCGTGATCTGGTTTTCGGGCACGTCGGTCCAGTCGATGAGGTTGGTGGAGGATTGCACCTTCAGCGTGCCCCATTCGGTGAAAGTGGTTCGGGGTCGGTAAGTGAGACTCAACGCTCCACTTTGCATCACCGGCTGTGGCATCGCGGGCTGGTCGAGGGCGAACTCGATCAAATTTGGCACGCCATTGCCATTCGAATCGCCGGTGAAGCTTCCGCTGAGGCCTTGCGAGGTCATCCATTCGGTGAAGGGCAGGTTCGGATCGAGGCCGAGGACGGTTGTGGTGAGGTAATCATCGTCCAGCGGCAGGATCGGCGTGGCAGGGAAGGTGGTGTTGAAGGTCTGCACGACCATTTGGGCGATCTTCGCATGCGCACAGGTGCTGGGATGAAAGCCATCCCCGCTGAAGACATACCTCGGACGAGCATCCGCATCCGCCACGCGATAGAATTCGATGCCGTTGATGCGAAACGGGTCGGTGATGAGCGCCTTCGTCATCGCATACACACCCGGCACGAAGCCAATGCCCTGCGTCTGTGCCCAGGCGGCAAGGCTGGCATTGAGGGCGTCCATTGCGGCGGTGACGCGGGCGGTGTTGACGGGATGCGTGGGATAGCCCTGCTGCACTTTCGGCGTGCAGCCGACATGCGGCACGCTCACGAGCACGATCGGAATGGAGGGCTTCAAACCACGCACCCAGCCCACGAGCCATTGCAGATTGCTCAGCGTCGTATTCGTGACCTCGGGCCCGACGACGCCGTTGTAGAGGTTCGCGTAGTAGCTATCAGCGTCATTGCCGCCGGCGAAGATGACGACGCGCTCGACATCGTAGCGAATGTGATTCTTGAGCGAGTTCACCCACCAAAACTGGTTCACGGGATTCGTGATGAGGGACTTCAGCTCGCTGGTTGTGGCACCGGGCACGGCCCAGTTGTGCGCATGGCCGGTGGCTCGGATATCCGCCCAGGCTTTGAACTCACCCGTATCAAACCAGTCGGTGCGATGCTGGTGAAGGATCTCGATCCAGTTCCGGGCCTGCCAGGAGGCCGGATTGCTCGGAAACAGGCCGGGAAACTCCACTTCATATTCCTTCGTGAGGCTGTCCCCGATGACGAGGCATTGCTCCGCCCTGGCTGTGCATAGCAGCAGGAGGAGAAGGCAGGTCACGAGGCGCATGGTGGGTGGCTCAGACGGAGCTTGGTCCAAAAAGTTCAGCCTCCAAACCGGTTTCAAGTTCCAGGTTTGAGGTTCCAAGCCCCGATGCTTGAAACTTGGAACCTGAAACGCCGTGCCCGGGGCACAAATCGCCCTCCACATCGGCTCCAAAGCTGCTATGAAGGCACCTCCCTTGCCCGTCGTCGAAGTTCCAGCCCCTCCCATCCCCTCCGTCCTGCCCGGCTACCGGCCGGACAGCGGTTGCTATGACGAGATGCTTGACGAGCAGGGCCAGTTCCGCCCGCATTGGAAGACCTTTGGCAGCTTCCTGGCGCAGTGCGGCCCGCAGGACTACTCGCAGCGCACGGAGGCCGTGCAGCGTCTGCTGCGTGACCATGGCGTGACCTACAACATCTACGACGATGCGCTGGGCACCAGCCGGCCGTGGATTCTCGATCTGCTGCCCTTCATTGTCAGCGCGGACGAGTTTCAGACCGTGTCCGAGGGGCTCGATCAGCGAGCGCGGCTCATGAATGCCATCCTGGCGGACATTTACGGCCCGCAGCATCTGCTCAGCGAAGGCTGGATCCCGCCGGCGCTCGTGCATGCGAACCCCGGCTTCCTCCGTCCCGTCGTGGGTGTGCTGCCCGCCGGTGGAAAAATGGCCACTCGCATGGGTTGCGACCTCGTGCGCGGTCCGGATGGCAAGTGGATGGCCCTGGCAGACCGCATCCAGTCCCCCAGCGGGCAGGGTTACACACTCGAAAACCGCATCATCCTCGCGAGCGTGTTCGCGGAGGAGTTCAATGCCTCACGCGTGCGGCGTTTGAAGGCCTGGTATGACTCGAAGCGTGACATGCTGCGCAGTCTTCTCCCACAGCGCCGAGGCAACGCGGGCATCCTCATGCTCACGCCGGGGCCTTACAACGAAACCTATTTCGAGCATGCCTTCCAGGCCCGTTACCTCGGCTTTCCGCTCGTCGAGGGCGCGGACCTCACGGTGCGTGACCGGCGGCTGTTCTTGAAGACCCTCGAAGGCCTGCGCCGCGTGGATGCGGTGCTGCGGCATGTCGATGATGTGTTCGCCGATCCGCTCGAGTTGAATCCCGATTCGATGCTCGGTGCCGCGGGCCTGCTGGAGGCCTGGCGCAGCGGCAGCGTGGCGCTGGCAAACGGCCTGGGCTGCGGCGTGGTGGAGACACCGGCAATGCATCCCTTCCTGCCCGGCCTCTGCCGCAAGCTGCTCGGCGAGGAATTGAAAATGGCCTGCGTGCCGACGTGGTGGTGCGGACAAAAACGCGAGCTCGACCTCGTGCTGAGTGATCCGGACCGCTGGGTCATCAAGCCCGCTTTCGTTCGTGGTGCTCGCGACCCGGTCTTTGTGCGAGACTTGGACAAAGAACAAAAAACACGGCTGCTCGATACCATCCGCGCCTCGCCACACGATTATGTGGCGCAGGAGATCCTGCCGCTCTCGACGACGCCAACGCTGGTGCAGGGCAAGCTGGAGCCGCGCTCGCTGGTGTGGCGTTCGTATGTGCTCGCGAACGGCGATAAATTCGTCGCCATGCCCGGCGGCCTCACGCGGGTGAGCCCAGAGCCGCATCGCTGGCTGGTCACGATGCGCAGCGGCGGCATCAGCAAGGACACCTGGGTGCTCGGCGATGCGCCGAGCGAAAACGTGCGGCTCTATCCCGCGCCGATTGTCATCCGGCCGGCACGTCCACCGGGCGGTGTGCCCAGCCGCGTGGCGGATCACCTGTTCTGGCTCGGTCGCTACAGCGAGCGTCTCGAGCAAACCGTGCGCGTCCTGCGCACCACGCTGCATCGCTTCTCCGGTGAAGGCTCCACCGAGAGCAATCGCGAGGTCGCCGCTTGCGTGGTGCTCATGACAAAGCTCGGCCTGCTCCCCGCCAAGGCTCCTGACCTCCGCGAGCATCTCTCCGCCCTGCTTCAAGATCCGAAACGCGAGGGCAGCGTGCCGGATCTCATGAGCCGCGTGCGCTACAATGCTGCCGCCGCCCGCGACCGCCTCTCCGATGACACCTGGCGGCTCTTCAACCGCATCGAACGTGATGCCCGCATGCCTGCGAGCGGCTTCTCCGTGACGCGAGCCATCGAGCTGCTCGACACGCTCGTGCTCGACCTGGCCGCCTTCAGCGGCATGGAGCAGGAAAACATGACTCGCGGCCATGGCTGGCGCTTCCTCGAAATCGGCCGCCGCATCGAGCGCAGTGATGTGATGCTAAATCTGCTGCAAGCCGGCATCCTCCACGCCCGCCAGGATGACATCGTGCTCGGCCCGCTGCTCGAGATCGGCGATAGCACCATGACCTACCGGCGCCTGCACTTCGCCCGGCCGATGCTCATCCAGACGCTCGACCTTCTCCTGCTCGAGCCTGGCAATCCGCGCAGCTTCAGCTTCCAGCTTCACGCCCTCGACCGCCTCATGGCGAAGCTCCCCCACGATGCCACCCAGGACGCCGGCAACCGTGAACGCGAGCAAACGGACGCCCTCCTCTCCGACCTGATGGCGCTGAACCTCGAAAAGCTCGCCACCGCCGGTGATCTCGTCTTCGAGGTCGCTCCGCACTTCTGCCAAAAAATGACCAAAGGCATCGAAACCCTCTCCGACATCATCACCGAGCACTTCTTCAGCCACGCCAGCGTGCGGGGAAGGTAATGACGAATGCAGAATGACGAATGTCGAATGCCCTCCTGAACCTCAAATCGCCTCACGCTCCTCGTCATCCGCCATTCTGAATTCGTCATTTCGACTCCGTCATGCGCTACAACATCATCCACCGCACCACCTACACCTACGAAAGTCCGGTGACCGTGGGGCATTACACGGCGCGACTGGAGCCGCGGGCGCTGCCTCAGCAGGAATGCCCCTGGCATGAGCTGCACATCCGGCCGGAGCCGGTGGAGCGGGCGAAGCGTTTCGACTACTTCGGGAACTCGACGGTCTATTTCGAAATCGCCGGCTCGCATCAAAAGCTCGAAGTCATCTCTCGCAGCCTCATCGAAGTGCAAAAAGCCGAGCCGCCTGATCCTGCGAGCACCGTGCCATGGGAAACCATCCGCGATGGCTGTCGCGGTGATGGCAGCTCGCCTCTCCTGCTCGCGGGTGAGCTGGCCTTCCCCTCCTCGCTCATCCCTGTGGGACCGGCGTTTGCCGAATATGCGCGGCCTTCCTTCCCGGCCAAACGCCCCATCCTCGAAGCCGTGTGCGATTTGAACCGCCGCATCCACGAGGATTTTGTCTTTGATCCCGCTGCCACGGATCACACCACCCCTGTGGCGCAGGTGCTCGCCAAACGCCGCGGCGTCTGCCAGGACTTCGCGCAGGTCATGATCGCTTGTTTGAGGTCGATCGGCCTGCCCGCACGCTACGTCAGCGGCTACCTCGAAACCATGCCGCCACCCGGTCAGGTAAAGCTCGTCGGTGCCGATGCCTCGCATGCTTGGGTGAGCGTCTATTGCGGTGATGGCATCGGCTGGATGGACGCCGATCCCACCAACAACATCCTCCCCGGCGAACGCCACATCACCGTCGCCTGGGGCCGCGACTTCAGCGACGTCAGCCCCCTCCGCGGCGTCACCATCGGCGCCGGCGAACAACGCCTCCAAGTCGCCGTCGATGTCCTGCCGGAAGGCGGGGAGTGAACCACAGAACTTCACTTCTCGAAGAACAAAGCAAACAACCAAGATTCCTTGAAAATATGAGCGTTGATAAAATGATCCGGGCACTTCGACGGATGCTGGGGACTCGACATCTACGCTTTGGTTTGTCGCGCTTAGAGCCCGGCATGGAAAAAACAACGGCCGCATCTATTGAATCCTTCATTTCAAGCGCATCATCGATTGGATCGACTGGTATTCGCTCATCGTCGAAGGATATCGCCGAGTTCAAACGAAGCTTTCCAAGCTTGTTGCCCGATTGGTATGAGGAAGTTTTGACCTCATTTCCGATTGGAGACCTTTGCTTCACGACAAAGGTCGATGGAATTGACAGAGCCATTGCAGGACACTTTCGCGATGCTGCAACTCTGCTCGCCGAGGTCAGTGGTGCCGAGCCAGATTTGGAATTGGCCCACCATGGTTATCTTGTGATCGGCGCTGCTGGAAATGGAGATGGGTGGGTCATAAAGCAAGGCTCGAGCATCTTCGATCCCGTCAGCTTCCTTTGCTTCTCATCCTACGGTCCCGGAAACCCAGAAAATTCTGCTGGTTGCTTGGTACAGTGTGCCAGTAGTTTCGCCAGTTTTGTCGACAAGCTATCTCCCAGCAACAGCTGGTAACTATCTTCGCCTCCCCAAAGGGCGACAGATCTCAAGCAACAATGTTAACCTTCGGTCATGCTTTGCTCGCATGCATGGGTTGTGGCCTCAAATAGTTGGAAACCAAGGATCATGTGTCGCCTGACATCTTCGAGGTCATTGTCCGTCCAGGTGGGTGTATAGTGCTCTCCGGGCGGTGTCATCGAGGGAAGATTGCTCCCGAAGAACAGCTTTTGATACTGATGCCCCATGACCGAGTCGCTAGCCAAAAAACAACTTCCTGCTTCTCCGACGCTATGAGCGACATCAATGAATAGGTTCCATGCGGCAAGAAAGTCGTCCGAGTCTATGACCAACCGGCCACTCGCTCGACACCGTGATTCTACACTATCAAGGTCGTGCAGAATGGCTTCCTCACGAACGATCTCAGCATCCGCCAAGGCCGAGAGAGCTGCCTCAAGAGCGGCAGATGACGCGAACGTGGGCACTCGATGATTCTCGTCTGAGAAAACTCCATCCCGATCATCCGAGAACCAAATCAAATAACGCTCATCGCCCTTGTGACGATAAAGACAGCGAAAATAGGCTCTGGGCATGGCGTGCGTTGTGTTGAGTTTGGCGAACCGTTAGCTTTCTGTGCCAAGCGTGAGTTGTGCCCGCACCATCGTTCGCGATGAGCAGCCGATAACTCATGAAGCGATGCCGTAACGCTGGTCGAGCTGTTCCAGTGTGGCCCAGTTTTTGGGCTCTTTGTCATCAATCATCCGCGTCATCTCTTCTGCAAATCCAGGCTCACGGCGCAGGCTCAACAGAAAAGCCGAGAGGCGACGCGATTCCGCATTCGTCAGCTTCCGCGCTTCTTCCATGATGGTTTCGAGGCTCATGGCAGGATTGTATTTCTCACCTCAACCATGAGCAACCGCTTCGTTAGGGTGCTGCAACGTGTTGGAGAACAGAGGAACCGCGGCAGTGCCACGAAGATACCGCGAGTCGCGTCAGCGTTTTGGAGTGCGCCGGGCCTCCGGCGCTTTCGGACGTCTCTCAGCCTGCGAAAAGCTCCAGAGGACTGGAGCACTCCAGGACGGCAAGCGTTCTTGAATGCCACGGGGCTATTGGTGCGCGGTAAAACGTTTCCACCCATATCATCGAACCCAAAAAACAAGGCGCGGACCTTTCGGACCGCGCCTTGGGATGAGTTGAATTGAAGCGCCGGATCAGCCGAGGGCGGCTTTGACCATGGTTTCGAGCTTCACGATGTCCTTGGCGAAGTTGCGGATGCCTTCGGCGGTCTTTTCGGTGGCCATGGCGTCTTCGTTGAAGAGCCAGCGGAAGGTTTTTTCATCGCTGCCGATGCGCTCGATCTTGAGGGACTTGGCGTTGGCGGCGTTGAGCTTCGGCGCGATGGCGTCAGTGGCGTTTTGCAGCTCGCCGAGCAGGCCGGGGCTGATGGTGAGGAGGTCGCAACCGCAGAGCTCGGTGATCTCGCCCTTGTTGCGGAAGCTGGCACCCATGACCTCGGTGGTGTAGCCGAAGTGCTTGTAGTAGTTGTAGATCTGCGTCACGGACTGCACGCCGGGATCTTCCGCCGCGGCGTAGTCCTTGCCGGTGCTCTTTTTATACCAGTCGAGGATGCGGCCGACGAAGGGGGAGATGAGCTTGATGCCGCCCTCGGCGCAGGCCACGGCCTGGGCGAGGCTGAAGAGGAGGGTGAGGTTGCAGTTGATGCCTTCCTTTTGCAGCACTTCGGCGGCTTTGATGCCTTCCCAAGTGGAGGCGATCTTGATCAGGACGCGCTCGCGCGGAATCCCGGCGGCCGCGTAGCGCGCGATGATCTCGCGGGCCTTGGCGACCGTGCCGTCGCGATCAAAGGACAGGCGGGCATCGACCTCCGTGGAGACGCGGCCCGGGACGATTTTGAGGATTTCCAGGCCGAAGAGCACGAGCAGCGAATCGATCAC
>JBKCXA010000617.1:0-8677 GCA_046316935.1 Prosthecobacter sp. | reverse complement strand
TGCTGCACGCCCACCTACGCACTGCGCCTTGGTGAATTGATCGGCGAGGCTTCTGGCGTCGAGCGCATGAGCCTGCGCATTCAGAAAATCATCGTCGCGGGTGAGACGGGCGGCAGCGTGCCCGTCATTCGCCAGCGCCTCGAAAAACTCTGGGATGCCCAGGTCTTCGATCACCATGGCATGACCGAGGTCGGCCCCGTCACCTTTGAATCGCCCGAGCTGCCGCGACACCTCATCGTCATCGAGGACGCCTACTTCGCCGAGGTCGTCGATCCCGCCACCGGCCTCGAAGTCGAAGACGGCCAGCATGGCGAGCTCGTCCTCACCACGCTCGACCGCACCGTCTGCCCGCTCCTGCGCTACCGCACCGGCGACTACGTCAAAAAGAAGCTCCACCGCGGCCGCCTCACGCTCGAAGGCGGCATCCTCAGCCGTATCGACGACATGGTCGTGCTCCGCGGCGTGAACATCTACCCCAGCGCCATCGACGCCGTCGTGCGTGAATTCTCCGAGGTAGCCGAATACCTCGTCGAGCAGAAGAAGGTAGATGACATGGATGAGATCGAGTTGCTCATCGAAACGGACGAAAACATCGCCAAGTCTCTTCTCAAAAAGCTCGAAGCCCGCCTGCGTGACACCTTCAGCCTCCGCATCCCCGTCCGACTCGTCGAGTCGGGTTCGCTCCCGCGCCATGAGTTCAAGGCAAAGCGTTGGAGAGTGCTCTGAATCCTCGCGAACGCGTCAGACGCACGTCTGTCGAATCCACCGATCATGAGCGCCGCTGACGACTTCCTCCGCATCGCCGCCGATTTCCAACTCGGCAGCCTCGAAACTGAAATGCAGCATCCGCTGACGACGGATCTCTCCCGCCTCGCCCACGAAAACCTCCCCGAGGCCCTGCGCCTCATGCGCGAGGTCGATCTGCTGGCACTCAAACGATTCGAAAACGCCCGCGAAGGCCTCATCGCTCTTGCCACCGCCATCGGAGAAACCTTTGCGAAAGGCAAACGCGTCTATCTCTGCGGCTGCGGCGCCACCGGCAGGCTCTCGCTCAGCCTCGAAATCTTCTGCCGGCAAGGCGTGCTCCCCTGGCCGCGTGAGGACAGCGTCCGCGCCTTCATGGCCGGAGGCGATCTCGCACTCATCAAAGCCATCGAGACCTTCGAGGATCATCCCGAGTATGGTGCACGCCAGCTTGAAGAGCTCGGCTTTGAAGATGGTGATCTCCTCATCAGCCCCACCGAAGGCGGCGAGACGCCGTGGGTCATCGGAGCCACCGAACGCGCCACCGAGCTTTCCAGCACGCCGCCCTGGTTTCTCTACTGCAATCCCGATGACGTGCTCTCCCGCGCTGCCGAGCGATCCCGCCGAGTTCTTGAAAATCCGCGCATCCACAAGCTGAACCTCGCCGTCGGCCCCATGGCCATCAGTGGCAGCACCCGCATGCAGGCCAGCACCGTGCTCGAGGCCGCCATTGGCTTCGCCTTGCTCCACGCTCAAAATCCCGCGCAAGCCTTCGACGAGGTCAAAAACCTCCAAAAGCTTGTCGAAGCCCACGACGGCCAGTTTCTCGCCCCCTTCATCGAAGGCGAATCCGCGCTCTACGCCCAAAACGGCCATCTCATGTATGACGGCGGCCCCTTCGGCATCACGGTCGTCACCGAGACCACCGAGCGTGCGCCCACCTTAAGCCTCGCCTCCTTTGAAAAGCAGGACGATCCCCACGCGCCGCTCTCCTGGTGCCATTTTTATCTCCCTGACGCACCCGATGCCCTCACTGCCTGGCATCACCTTCTGGGCCGCGAACCCCGCACCCTCGAATGGCCTGAGGTCCGCCACCTCGCCGGAGCCGATGTGCTCCGCTGCTACGACATGTCCCAAAACGTCGCCGCCATTCGTCAGCGCCGTCTCGGCGGCATTGAGCAGCACGTCTTCACCCTGCGTGGCGGCCCCGGCTGCGTCGAATGGCATCTTGGCGACCATCACCACATCGAAACGCTCGCCGCGCCGCTCTTCCACACGCATTTGATGCTCAAGATGTGGATCAACATCCACTCCACCCTCGTCATGGGTCGCATGGGTCGTTACCTCGACAACCTCATGACCTACGTCAAACCGAGCAACAACAAGCTCATCGACCGCGCCGCCCGCTACGTCCGCCTCCTCGCCGAAAAACGCACCGGCATCCTCCCGTCCTACGACACCACCATCCACGCCCTCTTCACCGAACGCGAGGTCATGCGAATCGGCGAGCCCATTGTGCTGAAGACGTTAAAATCTCTCGGTTTGAGTTTGTGATTGCTACTGCTGCGGCAGTTCCAGCGTCATCCGCTGGCCGCCGCGCAGCACCACGCTGGGGATCTTCTCGCCGGGGAGGTTGCTCAGCAGCAAATGGCCGATGAGGGCGCTCTCGGTCATGCGGGTGTTTAGATCACCGATCTCCAAGATGAGGTCGTCTTTTTGGAAGCCGGCTTTCTTGGCGGCGGCGTGGGGGCCGTATTGGCCGACGTGGAAGATCTTGAACGCCATCTGGTCCTTCGTGAGGCCGAGTTGTTCCCGCGTGGCATCGTCGAGGTCATCCATCTTCATGCCGCCAAAGGCCATCGCTCGCATCGGCCAGGTGCCGACGCGTTTGGAGATGTCCGACTTGTTCCGCCAGGCGGGCGGCAGCGTCAGGCGGAGGTCGTGCGATTCGCTGCCGCGCTTCACCTTCGCCAAAAGCGTGCCGCTGGCGGGGGCGCGATGCAGCACCCAGCTCACATCGGCGATGGAGATCATCGGCTGCTGGTTCAGTTCGATGATTTCATCGCCGGCCTGGAAGCCCGCGCTGGCTCCCGGCGTGCCAGCGGCCACGGCCTCCACCTTCGCGACGGCATCGGTGGCCAAGGTGATGCCCAGCACCTCGATGGAGGGCTGCGGGTAGATCCATTCCACCGGCACCGGCTTGTTCTGGCTGCGGTAGTGGGCGCGGAAGGCATCGCCCACCATGTGGCAGTGCACGCAGCTTTGGACCACCTTGCCATCCCAGTCGAGCTTGCTGGCATACTTCTCCGACAGCGTGGGAAACTCCACCGGCGTCTTGTAGGGCACCGCGCCGCCCTGCTTGCCGCTCAGCGCGGCTTTGTTCGCCGGATAGCCCGCATGCACCGCGAGCGCGGCTTCCAGCGATTTGCGGAAGCTGTCGGTCGTCTTGTTCAGCGGGTCCTTCTGGTGCAACCACGAGCCGTAGCGGCCGTAGATCGTGCCATCGCCATTGAAGACGAGCGCGGAGAAGGACAGGTCGTAGTCAAACTGGAAGCGGGCCAGGTCGAGGGCGTTGGCATTGATCACCCGCACGCACACAAACTGGTCCAGCAGCGGCACGAGCGAGGGCTCCTCCAGCACCGCGGCGTCCATCCCGGCGCAGGACATGCAGGGCACGCAGCGCAGCACCACCAGCAGCGGCTTCTTCGTCGTCTTCGCCAGTTTGAACCCCGTGTCGAGATCACAGTAGTTCCACCGCGCATCGTTCTCAAACTTCGCCTTGTCCCCTCGCACCGCGCCCTCGCGATCCTTCACGGTTTCGGCGAGAGCCAGCGAGGTCAGGCAAAGCAGGGCGGCGAGAGGTTTCATGTGCCCATTTTGAGCGGAAAAGACGCGGGATGACAAGCGGCATCCTGCCGGGGTTACACATCGGCTCAGCCTCCGGCGGTGATTTGGACGACTTCGATCACATCGCCGTCGCTGACGCCGGCGGTATCGAGTTCGCGGGGAAGGAGGGCGGCTTGATTCTGCTCGACGACGACCGGCTTTCCGCCGAGTCCTAGCGTGTCGAGCAGCCCCCGGATGGTCAGGGGGGCATCGAGAGTGCGTTTTTCGCCGTTAAGAGTGATCTGCATGTGCTTGGAGGAAGGGCGGCGGGTATTCAAAGCGGCCCACAGGGCGAAAGCAAGGGCGGATGGCATGGCGGCAGCTCACGAAAGTCTGGACAGCCCCCTTGCCTTGTCGCATGGATGCGCCGCTGTTTCGCATTTTCGACAACCCCGATTTTTCCGCATGTTCCTCAAGGTGATCCGCCTGCTCCTCCCTGCCGCTGCTCTCACTCTGGCCGCCTGCTCTTCCGGCGGCGGTGGCCGCCGGGGGCAAACGCAGTATTTGGAGGCCTTCGCTCCAACGAGCGTGCCCCATTCATCGCTCTACGACGCGGACCAGGTGTCCTATTGGGACGGCGATGGCATGTCCGGAGCACCGAGCATCACCATCGACCTCAGTGACCAGAAGGCCTACTTTTACAAAGGCGGTCAACTCGCCGGAGTGAGCGCCCTCTCCACAGGCGATGAGAAGCACCCCACCAAGACGGGAAGCTTCAAAATCATCCAAAAGGACCAGTGGCATAAGTCCAACCTGTATGGCGACTTTGTGGACGCGGCGGGTAATGTCGTCGTGGCGAACATCGACATTACCAAGGACAAGCCGCCGGCTGGCACGCGTTTTGATGGCTCAAAGATGCACCACTTCATGCGCTTCACCGGCGGCATCGGCATGCACGAGGGCTACCTGCCCGGATACCCGGCCTCGCATGGCTGTGTGCGCATGCCCGGCCAGATGGCAGCCACATTTTTCAACCATGTCAGCGTCGGCACGCCGGTCACGGTGCGGCCCTGACGCGGGTTCCTCCCACCTTCCTCCCCATCCCCGCCATGACCGACCTGCCACTTGAAATCGGACCCACGGAGGTGAGCTACCTGATGGGACGTCCGGGCGACCGTGCCTTCCGGCTGATCGACTGCCGGGAGCAGGACGAATGGACCATCTGCCGGTTGCCCGGCGCGGTGCTGGTGCCGATGTCACGCATTGATGAAATGGCCCCACTGGTGTTCACCAACCAGCAGGAGCATCTCATCGTTTACTGCCATCATGGCATGCGCAGCCAGCGTGTGGCGCAGTGGCTTCGCCAAAACGGCTTCGTCAACACCCAGAGCATGCGCGGGGGCATCGACGCGTGGTCGGACCTCGTCGATCCGGAGATGCCCAGATACTGACCTTACCCCAAAGGCGTGGCCGGGCCGGGAAGCATGCGGTTGTAGTGGAGCTGCACACGGCCGAGGAACCACTGCCAGGTGGGCCCGGGGCGGCCGCGATCCATGAGGAAGTGCGGGCAGTCTTTGTTTGGCACGCTGAGGCCTTTGCGCGGCCAGTGGTAATGTCCCTTCACATGGCTGAGCGGAATGTTGTAGGCCCGCATGAGGTAGGCCGCGAGGCGGGCCGTGCGGTCGATGGTGAGCGCGATGTCATTGCCATGGTGCTCGCACATCTCGATGCCGATGCTGTAATTGTTTCCCGGACCATCAAAGTCGGCGTGCTCGCCTTGCTCACGACAGGGAAGATGCTGGATGGCCACATCCTCCTGCACGGTGAAATGCCAGGTGAGGAAACCGATGCGATTGCCGCCCGGACGTTTCGTGGCACGCAGAGCCCCGCGCTTCAGGGCGAGAGCGTGGTTGTAGGCATTGCCAGTGTAGTTCTGCGTGCTGTGGATGGTGATGTAGCGCACATCCATCGGGCGGTAGTAGCGGCGTCCCACAGTGCCCGCCGGGATGAGGTCGAGCTTCACACGGGCCTCGGCGAGCAATTGATCCGGCGTCACCGGGCCGAGGACGCTGTCATTGTAACGGGATTCCCAGCGGCGGATGCGGCTGGTATCGTGCGGCGTCGTGCAGGCCACCACGATGAGTCCGATGGCGAGCAAAGCGGGCAGCAGAAGAGTGACGTGGCGACGCATGGCGTGTCTATTACGAGTCCCCTGACGAGGGTCAAGGCTCAAGACGGACGCGATGCGAGGTTATTCTCGCCGTTTCACACTGCGGCGGCATTCAATACGCGTTGTCGCGTTTGAAGAAGGTCATGAGCATGATCTGGATGTCGAGCCAGAGGCTCCAGTTTTCCAGATACCAAAGGTCGCACTGGATGCGCTCGCCGAGGTCGGTGTCGCCGCGGAGGCCGTTGATCTGGGCCCAGCCGGTCATGCCAGGCTTGGCGGTGTGGCGAGCGTTGTAATGCGGGATCTCGTGCTTAAAGCCAGCGATGAGTTCAGGGCGCTCAGGACGCGGACCGACGAGGCTCATCTCGCCCTTCAGCACGTTCCAGAACTGCGGGAGCTCGTCGATGTTCGTCTTGCGCATGAAGGCACCCACACGCAGGCGGCGCGGATCGTCCTTCACACACCATTTGGCCCCGGTGGCTTTTTCAGCGTCGAGCTTCATGGAGCGGATTTTGATGATCTCAAAAGGCACGCCGTTATAGCCCCAGCGGCGTTGACGGTAGAAGATGGAGCCGCGGGATTCGATCCAGACCAAGGCTCCAAAGAGGGCAATGATCGGAGCGCTGAGCACGAGACCCACGATGGCTCCCACGATGTCGAGAGCACGTTTCGCCATCACATTCACCGTGTGATCCAGCGGCAGACGGGTGACACCGAGGATGGGGGTGCCGGCGATGGTTTCGAGCGCCAGACCGGAGGAAAAAATGCGGAAGACAGAGGGGATGACCTTGAACTGGATCATTTCACGCTCGCAAAGGTTCGCGAGGGCGATCATCTGATCGCGGGCACCGTGCAGATCGGCCACGATGACCATGTCCACCGCGTGCGTGCCGATGAGCCGCTCCACCTCGGCCAGGCTGCCCAGGCAGGGAAACTCGGCATCGGGAAGTGTTTCCGCTGCCTCCGGATCGATCTGCACCCAGCCGACGATGTCATAGGCGCTGGCCTGGTCGCGTTTCAGCGTCTTCCAAAGTGCGAGAGCGTCTTTGTTCCAACCGACGAACAGCGTGCGCTGCTGGAGGGCCTCGACACGACCCGGCGCACGCAGGAAGCTGTTGAACAGGGTGCGCCAGCTCAGCAGGAGCAGTAGGGCGCAGGCACCGTTGAGCGCCATGTAAACGCGGGAGATGGAGGGCTCCAGTTTCAGCGCCAGGCTGATCGCCAGGAAGCTCGCCGTCCAAATGAGGACGCTCTTCGCCACGCGGGAGGCGATCAGGCGGCTGCGCAGCAGCACATTCGACTGATAAATCCCCTGCCAGCCGAGCACGAAGACAAGCGAGACACTGCCCAGCATGATGTAGCCGAGATATTGCCGGAGCGAGACTGGGTCCACGATCCCGAGGTCACGAATGGCCGTGTGGAAACGAAGGCCGTAGGCGGCATAAGCAGCCACAAACGCCATCAACAAATCTCCAACGACCGATGCCACCACCCACCAGTGGGGAGAAACCTGCTCTTTTTCACGCCAGACACGGCGGGCTTCCAGGGCATCCAAAAGAGCTGTGTTTGGCTGGCCGGGGTAGTTGGCGGTAAGAGTCGAGTTCATAGCTGGTTGGCTGAGTCTTTGTTGTGACAATTTTAGTGGCTACATAGGTGGGCGCAAGACAAATTTATGGCAAATATGACAAAATTATTCAATTTATCATTTAAAGCTGATCAAATTTGAGAATTTATAGCAGCTTCACTTAATTTGCCGCTCGGGCGCTAAGCAGAGCTTTACAGGAAACTTCCTTTCCGGCCTAGAAATGGCCGTTCTTCGTCAGGGATGGCCTCTCCTTTGCCGACGCCTGAGCGGCTCTTTTCGCTGCTCGCGGCCTGCCAGTTGAGATTTGTGAGTCCAACCAGTAGTCTTTGGGCATGAAAACGCCCCTTTTTGCCCTCCTCAGTATCGCTCTCGTTTTGACCTCCTGCCGCAACCGCCGGGGCGAAGGCCCCGTCGAGCGAGCCGGACGCAGCGTGGACAACGCGGTGGACTGGGTGGGCTACGGCGTGCGCCGCACCGGCGAAAGCATCCAGCGGGCCACGCGGTAAACATGCTGCCTGAATCCACGCTCTTCATCGCCGGGCCGACGGCTTCCGGCAAATCAGCCCTCGCGCTGGAGCTGGCCTCGCGGTTGGATGGGGAAATCGTGAATGCGGATGCCTTTCAGCTCTACGCGGGGCTGGATGTGATCACGGCGAAGCCCTCCGCGGCAGATTTTGCCCGCGTGCCGCATCATCTCTATGGCGTGCTGCTGCTCACCGAGGCCTGCGATGCGCAGCGCTATCATGACCTCGCGAAGCGGTTGATCGAAGAAATTGCCTCGCTAGGCAAAACGCCGCTCGTGGTCGGTGGGTCCGGTTTGTATCTCAAAGCTATCACCCATGGCCTCGCGCCGCTGCCGCAAGGTGATGCAGCCATGCGTGAAAAGCTTCGCGAAAGGCCGCTGGAGGACAAAGTGGCCGAATTGCTCGCTCTCGACCCTGCGGCGGCCACGACAGTCAATCTGCGCAATCCGCGCTACGTCGAGCGGGCCCTCGAAATCTGTCTCCTGACCGGAAAACCGCAGTCTGAGCTGCGCCAGAGCTTTCAAACCGCCCAGCCAAAGGTTCGTGGCCTCGTGCTAAGCTGGGAACGCGAGGCGTTGTGGCGTCGCATCGAGGCTCGCACGCGGCAGATGCTCGCCAGCGGAGCTATTGAGGAGGTCGCCGCCCTCGGCGAGGTATCCCTCACAGCCTGCAAAGCCATCGGCATTCGTGAGATCCACGATCACCTCGAAGGCCGGCTGACCCTCGACCAGGCCCGCGAGGCCATCGTCATCGCCACCCGCCAGTATGCGAAGCGCCAGGCCACCTGGTTCCGGCGTGAGACGTGCTTCCAAACGATTTGCCTCGATT
>JBKCXA010000616.1:0-2129 GCA_046316935.1 Prosthecobacter sp. | reverse complement strand
CGCCGTTGAGTTCCGCGAGAGCGGCTGGGACGTGAAGAAGCTCTTCAAGCTCATGCTCACCAGCGCCACCTACCGTCAGATGGCCGCCACCACGCCCGAGAAGCTCGAAAAAGACCGCGACAACTCGCTCCTCAGCCGCGGTCCACGCTTCCGCATGGATGCCGAAATGCTGCGCGACTACGCGCTCGCCGCCAGCGGCCTGCTTTCCGCGAAAATGGGCGGCCCCAGCACCAAACCCTATCAACCCGAAGGCATCTGGGACGTCGTCGGCCTGCCCGGCGGCGACACGCGCAACTACGTGCAGGACAAAGGCGAAAACCTCTACCGCCGCACCTTCTACACCTTCTGGAAGCGCATGGCCCCGCCGCCGAACATGGAAGTCTTCAACGCCCCCAGCCGCGAAGTCTGCACCGTCCGCCGCGAGCGCACCAACACCCCGCTCCAAGCCCTCGTCACCATGAACGACCCCCAATTCGTCGAAGCCGCCCGCAAGCTCGCCGAGAAGGCCCTGAGCACGAAAGAACCGCTTTCGTTTATCGCCGAGCGCATCCTCTGCCGCCCGCTCACGGCTAAAGAGAAGCCCATCATCGAAGCGAGCCTCAAAGACCTGCGTGATCACTACTCAAAGAATGCCACCGATGCCGAAGCGCTGCTCAAAGTCGGCGAATCGCCGGTGGATGCGAAGCTCGCGAAAAACGAACTCGCCGCGTGGACGATGCTCACCAACCAGCTTTTCAATTTGGACGAAGTCCTCAATAAGTAATCACTCCAATGAGCGAAGCATCAAACTGGCTCGAAAACATCTGGGAACACCGCGAGGAGGTGCTCTACCCGAGCCTGTTTGGCAAAGAAGTTGAAGGGATTTACCCCATTCCGCACGATACACTTCGCCATGCAAAACTCGAAGATCCCCGTTGGAGCACCTGCGGGGTATTCAGGTTTGCCCCAACACCGACACGCAATAGTTGGTTGTATGTTTCTTCCGGCCTCTCCAACGCATGGTTTGATGATCAACCAAACCCCGATGAAGCTTCGGGGTTTGGATGTGAGTTCATCTTGGAGTCGCCAATTGAAGCAAAGTGGCCAGTTCAGAGGCTGCATCAGGTGATGTCGCTACAGATTGGATATACGCTGGGAAAATATGGTGAGCCAAGCCCACTAGAAATCGGCGACCGCCTGCCTGCTGGTAGTTCGATAGACTTCAAAGAAAGCAAACTCACAGAGATCATTCTCACCGAGCCTGACCATGTGGATTCATTCTTCCAGCAAGAATCAGGACACACACAGTTCATTCAGGTTTTCGGCATTACTTTTCCCGAGTTGGCCTTTGCTAAAGCCAGGTCCAGCACCGCTCTAATCGAACTCCTCCGCAGTAAAACGAAGTTCCCGGTCACTGAACCAGATCGCAACTGCACCATTTCTCCAACGTGAAACTTTAAGCCTGAAACTCGTGAATTAGTGATAAACTAAACCACCATGAAAACCGCCAGCTACGAAGAACTCAAAAGCAACCCTGCCCAGCTTGATGCCTTCATCCAGGGCGAGGAAAGCGTTCACCTTGTCTCGAATGGCAAGGCCGTGGCTCTCTTAACGCCTCTCCACCGCAGCGAAGCCCGTCAACCGGTCCAATGGCCGGACTTCGCCCATCGCATGAAGCAAACCTTCGGCGACCGCGTGCTGCCCGCTGGCACCATCCAAGCCCTCATCGACGAAAACCGAGGTGAACGCTGATGAACTACGCTGACACAGGCTTTCTCGTCTCGCTTTACTTGCAGGAGGTGACTTCGGCGGAAGCCGTGAGTGTCACCACCTCACTGTCGGAGCCGATTGAGATTGTGAGCGTCACCGAACTCGAATTCGAGAACGCCATCCACCGTGCCGAGTTCAATCAGCGAATCACCACAGCCGAAGGGAAGGCTATCCAAGCCCAATTTGAATCGGACGTTGCCGCTGGCGTGTATCACAAGCAGCGCTTGGACATGGATGCCCTGTTCATCGAGGCATCCGTGCTCGCGGCCAAGCACACGCCGCAGTTCGGCACCCGCACGCTGGACCTGCTGCATGTTGCTGCGGCGAACATGCTCCAATGCACGCGTTTCTTGAGCTTTTATCGCCGCCAACGCCAGTCC
>JBKCXA010000615.1:0-2884 GCA_046316935.1 Prosthecobacter sp. | reverse complement strand
GCCGTGGTCCAGCTCCCTGGCAGCAGGGTGTCACTCACCTCCAACATATAGCGGCGGCCCTGGGCGGAATCCGGCATGCGGGCGATGAAGGAATCCGGTCCAGGGCGCTCCACCGCCGGGGTGAGCGCTCCGGCCAGGCTGTAAGGCGCATCCGCCACAAACGGGTGGGACTTCGAGACGGACTCCTCGAAATTCGTGCGTCCATCCGCATCGGGGTCATCCCATTTCTGCGCCGCCGTGATGCCGAACTGCTGCTGCCAGGGATCGTGAAGGCCATCCACCGGGTTTAAATCCCGGATGATCACGATGCCCATGGGATGGCTGTCCACTTTTCCAGGGTTCGAGTAATTCCGGCTCTCGACCAGATTGATTCGCCCGTCGTTATCAGGATCAAGACTTCCGGTGAAGGGGGCGATGCTGTATCGCAACTGCCAGAGGTCATCCATGCCGTCATTGTCATTGTCCAAAGCGAGCACCGCCGTGGCGGGCAGCAGGAGGAAAGGGAGAAGGAATTTTTTCATGGAGTGCCGTGGGAAAGAGCGAGAGTTTTAGATTTTCTCGGGCACAAAAGAGGGCGCGAACCTGACGCACCCTCCACCGAGGCACCTGCAAGCTTCTACCAGAACAGGCACGGCAAGCCGCGCCCCGGTCGGGCGCGTTCCCGTGTGCGTTCTGGTGGGCACTTAAACTTGCAGGTTTTCGGTGGAGCCCCGCCGCTCCTTGCAGAGCGGCACGCAAATTGGGTTATGTCAGTGGATGAAGTCCTGGGTCGTGATGAAGGGGTGAAATTTCCTGAGCGTTCTACCGGAAAGCCCCTTCGGTGGCAAGAAACGATTCCTTTCTCAGCGGCGCGATGGGAGCGCACGCTCAAGCTTCCAAAATAACCATCAACAGTTTTTCCGGCGTTTGGTAAAACGGCCCCACTTCGCTCGCACAACCACGGGCGAAGGGACGCGGATGAGCCATTTGATTTGTCTCCTCGCACGGGCAGGCGCTCTCGCCACCCGCTGGGATGGGCCGGTTCTCGCGGAGGCTGGCAGCGACGGTCAATCAGTGAGGACGAGCAAGCCGTCGCCATCAATCGACGGCAAATCGGATAGGGCGGTGACGCCGTTGCCATCAAACGACGGTCAATCGGATAGGGCGGTGGCGCGGTTGCCAGCGATTGACGGTCAACCGGATAGGACGGCGGCGCGGTTGCCATCAATCGACCGTCAATCGGATAGGATGGTGACGCCGTTGCTATCGTTTTATCGCAGTTTTGAGAGTTTAGGGCCGGTTTTCGCCTCCGAAACGCCTTTTTGGCACCTTTTCACTCTCAACCGGTCTCCAAACCATGCGCGTCCTTCGATTTGATGCTAGGGAGTGATTTGATGACATTAACGCCAACAGGGAAGCCCCCTCATATCTGCTCGAACCGGGTGATTCCGGCTAGTAGATCACCATCCCTCTCCCGCGAAACCTAAAACCGATCATGCATGACCTGCTCCGAACCCTTCTCCTTGTCTGGCTGACTCGTGGCGCACTCGCCGCTCCCGGAGAGACCCGATCGGCAAAATCCAAATCAAAAGCCGACCCAGTTTACATAGTCACGTTTGGTGTGACCATCTCCAGCACCGGCGAACTCACCGAACTGAGTGTGCGGAAGATCCAGGATTTGCTCTCAGGCAGCCGGGATCACGTGGCGCTCGATTTGCCCGCCAGCTTCATTGAGGGAGTGGAAAAGCGGTTGCTCGCCGAAAAACTGCCGCCATCACAGCAAGGCACCCTCGCTTCTTTCCTGCACGTTCCCGCCAGCGGCCCGCCGCAGCCGGACTCGCTCACCGCCTCCCTGCTGGATGGCACCATGGCGATGATCGCGAACTTCAAGCATGGGGATCGCGACTGGCAGGCCGCGATCTTCGACAAGCCGCTGAACAACAGCGTGCTGTTTCTGACCTGGTATGCCCTGCCCTCTCCGGCCAGTTCGGAAGAGGAACGGCTGAAGTCGGCTGATATCGAGCTGCAACGCGGACTCGACAACATCCGCGGCAGTCTCGTCTCGAAACAAGTCCTGCCCGCGACCGGCCAGACCATCGTGGAAAGCATCATCGCCCACCCGCGCACGGACAAGCTGCGGGTCTATGAGCGCATCTTCTGTGCTCGCACCCAGCTTTTCAGCATTGCTTATGTGGGGGCGGCTGAACCGGACACAGCCCTGAAAGAGCAAATTCGCCGTCTTTTTGACTCGATGCGCTTCGACTGAACAGCACCGGCATTTCCAGCGCACTTTCCGCCTCAAAATGAGCGATTTGTGGCGTTGCACTCCCGGTGCGGCCCCTTACCATCCGCGCCCCTTTTACCCCCCAGACATGGAGCAACCTTTCCCCGGACAGCGTTGGGTCAGTGACACTGAGCCCGAGCTTGGCATTGGCGTCGTCGGCAAATGTGAATTCGGCCGCGTACAGATCTATTACCCGGCCGCCCAGCAGGCCCGCACCTACTCGCTCACCGCAGCGCCGCTGCGGCGCGTGAAATTCCAGGCGGGCGACACCGTGAAGACGCACGACGGTCGCTCGCTGAATGTGACAAGCGTCGAGGAGCGCTCGAACATCCTTTTCTACCTCAGCGACGAGGGCGAGATCAGCGAGGCGGAGATTTCGGACACGATCACCTTCTCCAAACCGGAGGACCGGCTCAAAGCGGGCCAAGTGGATGATTTGCAGGCCTACGACCTGCGGGTCGAGGCGCTGCAACGCCGCGCGGAGATGCGCCAGAGCGCCGTGCGCGGCTTCTGCGGAGGCCGAGTCGATCTGCTGCCGCATCAAATGTACATCGCCAGCGAGGTGGCGGGCCGTCTCGTGCCGCGCGTGCTGCTGGCCGATGAAGTCGGGCTCGGCAAGAC
>JBKCXA010000614.1:0-4182 GCA_046316935.1 Prosthecobacter sp. | reverse complement strand
AGGTTGTCCTCGGCACCGATGGGGATGAGGATCGGGTAAGCAGGCGCACCGAGCTTCTTGCGCACGTCTTCAACCTCGTTGTCGAAGTTGGCGCCTGTGCGGTCCCTCTTGTTGACGAAAGCGATGCGGGGCACGCGATACTTTTCAGCCTGGCGATAAACCGTCTCGGACTGGGGCTGCACGCCGGCAACACCGCAGAGCACGAAGATCGCACCGTCAAGCACACGCAGGGAGCGCTCCACCTCGGCGGTGAAGTCCACGTGACCGGGGGTGTCGATGATATTTACGCGGATGTCTTCCAGCTCGCGGGACTTGTAGATGCCAGCTTCCTTGAGCTGCTTCCACTTGGCGGTCACGGCAGCGGAGGTGATCGTGATACCACGCTCCTTTTCCTGCTCCATCCAATCTGTCGTAGCGGCACCGTCATGCACCTCACCGATCTTGTGAATCATGCCGGTGTAGAAAAGGATACGCTCAGTCAGGGTCGTCTTGCCCGCGTCAATGTGGGCGCAGATCCCGATGTTACGGGTGCGCTCAAGTGGGAATTCGCGGTTGGGGGAATTGGGGTTCGACATGTGTCAGGAAAAGGCGTGAAGTGGACGAGAAACGAATCGGGAGGACTTGAAGCCGCTATTAGAAGCGGAAGTGAGCGAAGGCGCGGTTCGCCTGGGCCTGCTTGTGAACGTCGTCACGCTTGCGGACGGAGTTCCCCTGCCCTTGAGCGGCATCTTTCAGCTCGTTGGCGAGAGCCTGGAACATCGGCTGGCCTTTGCGACCGCGGGCGTAACCAATGATCCAGCGCATTGCGAGGGCGATCTGGCGATCCGGAGACACTTCGAGGGGCACCTGGTAAGTGGCACCACCGACGCGACGGGCCTTGACTTCCACACGCGGCTTCGAGTTTTCGATGGCACGATTGAAAAGCTCAAGCGGATGCACGCTGTCACTCTTCTCATTGAGGATGTCGATTGCACGATAGACGGTGCGCTCGGCGAGGGCCTTCTTGCCGCTTTGCATAACGCGAGCGATGAGGGCGGAGACCAGTTCGCTGTCATAGCGGCTGTCCTTGTGAACTTCCTTGTTATAAACGCGCTTTCTGCGGGCCATGATCGTGAGGATGAAAAGGGTGGAACGAGGGGGAGGACAAAAATTACTTCTTCTTCGCGGCGGCGGCGCCAGCCTTCGGACGCTTCGCGCCATACTTGGAGCGACCACGGCGGCGGGCTTCCACGCCAAGGCAGTCGAGAGTACCACGAACGATGTGGTAACGGACACCCGGCAAGTCTTTCACACGACCACCACGGACGAGCACGATGGAGTGCTCCTGGAGGTTGTGACCTTCACCGCCGATGTAGGCGATCACTTCATACCCGTTTGTCAGACGCACCTTGGCGACCTTACGCAGAGCCGAGTTCGGCTTCTTCGGCGTGCGGGTCATCACCTGGAGGCACACGCCACGGCGTTGCGGGCACTTGGCAAGCGCGGGCGACTTGGACTTCACCGCTTTGTCTTTGCGGCCGTGTCTGACGAGTTGATTGATGGTGGGCATGATGGTTAGAAAAGAGCTGTTTCGACTGTGAACTTTCGTTGCTAGTTCCGCGAGACAGCACCACCACCCACTCAAGGGTCAATGGCACAGACTTTTCCGGTTCTGGCTCCGATAATCACAAGACTCACCGAGGTGAATCATTCCCGATCTCTGGGGGAGAGGGTCGGGCTGGGGAGCGCGGATGTTGGCGAGTCCCCAAAGATGCGCAAGCGCTTATTTTGGCTTTTTGAAGAAATTTCAAAAGGCATTTCCCCTTCACACACCCTCTTCGATCCCTCCTTCAGTCGCGAGTTATTCACAATTGCGGCGTCCAGCGGTGCTTGCGGCGGATGACGGGGAGGTCCTCGCGGCGGAGATGCACGCCCTGGCGGTGGATATTGATGAGGATGCCGATGGCGATCATCGCGGCGAGCAGGCTGGAGCCGCCGTAGCTGACAAAAGGTAGTGGCAAGCCCTTGTTGGGTAGCAAAGCCGTCGTCACCCCCATGTTGAGCAGAGCCTCCATGCCCAGGAGGAAGGTCAGGCCGCTGCCGAGCAGTTTGCCGAAGCGGTTCGGAGCATACGCCGCCACCATGAAGCCGCTCATGACGAGCACGGCGAAGCTGAGCACGGTGCCCGCGGTGCCGCGCAGGCCGAGTTCCTCGCCCACCATCGGGAAGATGAAGTCGGTGTGAGCTTCGGGAAGGTAGGAGAGCTTCATGCGACCTTCGCCAAGGCCACGCCCTTCGAGGCCGCCGGAGCCGAAGGCGAGCTTCGACACCCACTGCTGGAGGCCGAGCTTGTCTTTGTTGCCCTCGAGATCAAAGAGCACCATCACACGCTCGAAGCGGTTCGGAAGGAATTTGATACCCGCGGCCAATCCGCCGAGCACCAGCATGATGATGACCGCGAGATAACGCAGCTTCGTTCCAGCCACAAACATCACACCGAGCCCCACCACTGACGCGAGCAAGGCGCTGCCGAGGTCAAACTCGCAGCCGATCAGGCCGACGATGCCCATGAGGATCAAGCCGGGCAGCAAGAAGCCGCGGCGGAAGGTGCGCACCAAGGTCTCATGCGTCGCAAACCAGCCCGACAGCGCGATGAGCAAGGCGATCTTCGCGAATTCCGAGGGCTGGATGCGAAACGAGCCCATGCCGATCCAGCGGCGCGATCCATTGATCTTCACGCCGACACCCGGGATGTAGCAAAGCACCAGCAGCACTGCCGCGCCGATCAGGATGTGCCAGCGCCAGCGCTGCCAGGCATTGAAATCAATCATCGCCGCCGCACCGCAGGCCATCAGCGAGATGCCGAGCCAGCTCAACTGCTTCCACACCGTCACATAATCCTCCGTCCCTTCCTGGGCGACCTCGAAGGTCGTACTCGCCAGCATCGTGATCCCCAGAGCGAGGAGGCCGATGACGGAAGCAAGCAGCAGGATGATGGAATGGCGGGACATGTTTGTAGTTCGGGCTTCAGCCCGTGTTTGGAGATCGTTGAGCGGGCTGAAGCCCGAACTACGAACTTACTTGGCCGGAATGACCAACTTCATCCCTTCGCGCATGACGTTGGGGTTCTTGATGTTGTTGGCCTTTTGGATGGCGGCGACGGAGACGCCATACTTGGTCGAGAGGCGGTAAAGGGTTTCGCCGGAGGCAAGAGTGTGCGTCTTGGCTGGGGACTTCGTCGCAGCGGGCTTCGGCGGGGTTTCTTTGGTGGTGGACTTCTTCGTCGTGGCTTTGGGTGCGGGAGGAGCCTCGGCGAGACGCTTGGTCATCTGGCTCGGTGTGGGAACGGGGTTGGGCTTCGCGAGCGGTTTGGGCTCGGGCTTCACAACAACCTTCTTTGGCTCGGGCTTGGGTTCCGGCTTGGCCTCGACCTTCGGCGCGGGCGGGGCCTCGGGCTCCACTTTGGTGGCGGGAGGAGCGTCGTTGACGACGGCGAGGGCTTTTTCGGTCTCGGCAGTCGCGTTGGCGAGCGCGGCCATGGCTTCGGGGTTCACGCGGCCGATGATTTGCTGCGCGGGCGCGGCATCGGTGGCAAGCGCGGCGATGGCGGGAGCCTCAGCGGCAGCGCTGAGGCTGTTGCCGATTGGAGCGGACTCACCGGGAACGAGGAGGGACATCGGCACGGAGGAAGCAGAAATGCTGGCGGGAGCATTTTCGGGCTTCACCGGCTCCCCTTGAGTCGCAGGCGGAGACTGGCGGGTCATGGCGAGCGCAGTGTCACGGTCCACCGGCACGGCGGAGGGCACGTCTTGCTTGGGAACGTTGAGCAGCGTGCCGGGCTCGATTTGGATGCCTTTATCGAGGCGGTTCATCTCGATGATCTTGTCCTCGGTGGTGCTGTGCTTCTCGGCGATGCTGCGGATGCTGTCGCCGGAGGCCACGGTGTATTGCTCCGTGTGCTCATCGGGGTTTTTGACGGCATTGGCCTGGGCATTGATGATGTCCTGGCTGGCCTGCGGCAGGCCGGAGGAGCTGGTCTGCGCACGAGCGGCCTGGGTGATGGTCTGCACCGGAGCCTCCTCCTCGCCCATGAAATCATACACGATGATGCCACCGATGAGGACGACGTGAATCAAAAGCATGACCACGAACATGCGTGCCATGCCGGTGTTGGGTTCGTGCTGGTTCCACTCGCCTTCGTCA
>JBKCXA010000613.1:0-12312 GCA_046316935.1 Prosthecobacter sp. | reverse complement strand
AGTATGTCTGGTTCAACGGCGATGTGATGAAGATCATCCGCATGCCACGCGGACCAGATGGCGGCTGCTTCTTCTACATCAACGATGGCAAACGCCGCGCTTACTTCGACTCCAGCGCCACGTCGCACTCGCTCGACGAGCCCTGCTACGTCGTGCAGCCCTATCCGCTCGGTAGCAGCATCGCCGCGAATGGCTTGCCCATTTTCACCGTGAACTATCAAAACGACGACAGCGGCGACCGCAAAATCGGCCGCGACTCGCGCCTGACCTTCACCGCGCCTGCCGATGGCCGTTTCGTCGTCAAAGTCACCGACACCCGCGGCTGGGGCGGCGAGCGCGTTGTGTATTCACTCGCCATCCGCGAGCCAAAGCCCGACTTCAGCATCAAACTCGCCGGTATGAACCCCACCGTCATGCCCGGAGCCTCCGTGGGCTTCTCCTTCCGCGCCGAGCGCACGGACAATTTCGACGACCCCATCCAGATCGACATCACCGGCCTGCCCGCTGGTTACTGGGCCACCTCGCCACTCATCATCGAAGCCGGTCACGACCTCATCAGCGGCTCGCTGCATGCCATGCCCGATGCCGCGAAAGATGCCGACTGGTCCAAACTCAAGATCACCGCCACTGCGAAGGGCCTCACGCACGACGCAGGAACCTTCGGCAAAGTCACGCTCCGTGCGAAACCGAAGTTCATCATCGTTTTGGAGCCCGACGCAGGTGGAAAGCCTGTCATGCGTGATCTCGCGGAAGAAACCAAGGCGCTGGAGCTCACTCTCGCGCCCGGACAAAGCGTCAAAGCCTGGCTGCGAGCTGTGCGCCTGAATGACAAAGGCATCATCAACCTCGACGTGCATGGATTGCCCCACGGCGTCATCATCGACGACATCGGCCTCAACGGCGTGCAGATCCGCGAAGGCGAAAACGAGCGCCCCATCTTCTTCCGCGCCGCGAACTGGGTGCAGGACCAGGACAAACTCTGCCACGGCGCCATCAGCAGCGCGAGAAACGAACACGACAGCGCGGGGCTGCAAACGAGCTTCCCGATCCTGATGAAGATCCGCAAGGCGGGCGTGGCGGCCAGGTGAAGCCGCTCGATCAGTTCGTGGCCATGATCGTCATGTCCGTGGTGGGACGACGGCTGGCGGCGGGCTCGTCGGTAACGATGAGGGTTGTTCCCGGGCCGATCAAATCATAGACCTTGGTGGCAAAGTCCGGGCTGGTGCGGATGCGTTGGGCGAGATCGTCAAAGGACGAGGCGTTCTCCGGGCTGTCGCTGGCCACGGTCATCCAGTTCCGGGCGGCGCGGAAGGGAGCGAGAATGCTGCGATTGGGGCCTTCCCCTTCGAGCATGGTGAAGACATGGCCGCCCACCGGATCATTGCCGGAGATCTCCACGGCGGCGCGACCGATCGGGTTGCCGTTGCGATAGACATAGACGGCGCGGTCGGCGGCGCTCACGAGGATGGTGATGGGACCTTCCTTGCTGCGCTCGGGACGCCATTCATACTCGTTGTTGGCGAGCGGGCGGAGCATCTCCTCGGTGAAATCTTTTGGAGCGAGCAGGATGCCCGGCTTGGCGGCAAAGTGCGGCTGCTTGGCGACATCATTGCCGATGACGACGGTGCCGCCCTTGTCGGTGATGCCGAAGAGGAGCTTGGAGAAATCAAACGGCATGCGCACGCAGCCATGGCTGGCCGGGTAGCCGGGCAGATTCCCGGAATGCATGGCGATGCCGTCCCAGGTCAGGCGCTGCATGTTCGGCATCGGCGCATTGTTGTAGGTCTTCGAGTAATGGCGCTGGCGCTTTTCGAGGATGGTGAAGACGCCGGCGGGAGTCGAGTGTCCCTTTGCCCCGGTGCTGACGGACGAACGTCCCACCAGCACGCCGTTGCGATACACATGCACCACCTGCTCGGGAATGGAGACGAGAATGACGACAGGTCCTGTGGGCGAGACCACCGGTGCCCACCAATACTCACCGGGGTTCAGTTTTCCGCTAGGCTTGCCGGTGGGCGTGCCCTGAGTGTGGGCAGCAGGCTTTTCCATGGTGGCAGCCGTGACAGGCAGGCTGAACGGCAAGGCGAGGTAAAAGGCGATGACGGCGCATTTCATAGGCGGGCGCGTTTTCCCCGGTTTCTTTCAAAGTGTCAACCCCAAGCTCCCGGGGCCGGGCGGCCAATTGAAGCCACACATGAGGCAACCGGAGGGATTGGCACGTGGCATGCTTAGACATGTTGCCTCGCTCATGGAGCCAACTCGCATCATCCCGCTCAGCGGCGCCCGGCCGGCGCAGGCTGCCAACATCATACGCATGGAACCCGACCCTGGTCTTATCCGAATCGAAACGGTGGGAGGGCAGGAACAGCTCTCGGGTGGTGATCCAGAAAACGCCCAGCGATTTGCGGGCGAGGTGCATTATGTGAGCTACTACGCGGCCCGGCTGGCGGAGACCCTGGGCATGCGCCGGCTTGAGACCTGCATCCTTGAAGATCGCGACGGCCAGACGGCCATCGCCGCCGGCGCTCAGTCTGGCAGTTGGCGTGGCTCCATCCAGACGACCCGCCGCTCGATCAAGCAGGTGCTCGAATCTCTCGGCAGATAACCACGCACCCTGCCCATGAGCCTCGAACCCGTCATCTCAGCCGCCGCCGCCTTGCAACGTCTCGACGGAGTCGCAGGCGTGCTGCTCTTCAAAGGCAGGCACACCATCCACCGCCAGATGCCTTTCGCTGAAAGCCGCGCCGAGGAGCTGCGCGAGAGGCTGGAGGAGATGCTCGCCGGTTACCGCCAGGTGCGCCGCCGGATGCGGCAGATTTACCTCGAGTTTGACGGCGGTGTGCTGCTCATCGTCGCAAGCGAAGAGGTCACCTTGGTCTTCTTTCTCACCTCCAAAGCCGACTCGGACCTCGCTGCCAGCGCAGGTTCCGTGCTGCTCAGCGATCATGCCGCCGCACTCGCCGCTGCTTCCATCGAGGCGAAACCGGCCTCAACGACACCCGGTGGCATCGAAGAACTCGTGGTGACCTCTCCTCGTGCTCTCACCCAGCTCACGCAAAAGGCCGAACCGGTCGTCAATCAATGGGGCAATGTGCGCAAAGCCGTCGAAGGCATTCTGGGCAAGGTCATGGGCCGCGGCCAGGCGACGAGGCTGGTGGACCGGACGCTGGAGTCGAGTGATTCGCAGGATCCTTACCGGCTGCCTCCCGCCGAGGTGCGGAAGCTGGCCATCAGCATCCTTGAGCATGTACCAAACACCTCCAAACGCCGCCAGCTCGTCACCGAGCTCGATGCCGCGCTCGCCGACCTTCAACTCTGACCGTCCCTATGAACCCCATCCGCCTGCTCATCATTCTCATTGCCGCATTCGGCTGCGCGTTACTAGCCTCCGGCCAGGAAGTTTCGAAGGTCGAGTCCAAGCTCGATGTCATCATCAAGAAGCTCGACAAGATCGAAAAGAACACGGCGTCGAAAATGGAGGCGCCTGCGCCCGTGGCACCCGCAGCACCTGCGCCCGCCGATACCGCGGCCAAAGCCGAGATCGAGGCGGTGCAGCTCAATTTGAACCTCGTCTGGATGGTGCTCACCGGGGCGCTGGTCTTCGTCATGCAAGCCGGATTTGCCATGGTGGAGCTGGGGTTCGCGAGAGCGAAGAACAGCATCAACATCATCATGAAAAACTTTCTCGACTTCTGCATCAGCGCCATCGTCTTCATGTTTCTCGGCTTCGGGCTGATGTTTGGCACCAGTGCGGGCGGATGGATCGGCACGGACAGCTTCTGGCTCTCCGATCATGCCGCGGATGACAAGCTGTGGTCCTTCTGGTTCTTCCAAGTCGTCTTCGCAGGCACCGCCTGCACCATCGTCTCAGGGGCGATGGCCGAGCGCACGAAGTTCGTCGGCTACCTCATTTATGCGGGTCTCCTCGCCGCCATCGTGTATCCACTGGGCGGTCACTGGGCCTGGGGCAGCTTTGGAGGCGGTTTCGGCGTGGGTGGCACGAAGGGCTGGCTCGAAAACATGGGCTTCGTCGATTTCGCCGGCTCGACCGTGGTGCATGGCTGCGGCGGCGCGTGTGCGCTCGCGGGCATCCTCGTTGTGGGAGCAAGGCACGGCCGTTTTGCAAAGGACGGCACGCCGCGCCTCATCGCCGGCCACAACATCCCGCTGGCCGCTTTCGGTGTTTTCATCCTGTGGTTCGGCTGGTTTGGCTTCAACGCGGGCTCCACGCTGCTCGGCAATGGCACGATCGGCCGCATCGCGGTGAACACGACCATCGCACCCGCCGCCGCGGCGCTCTCGGCAATGATCTCCATGTGGTTCGTGCAAGGCCGGCCTGATGTCGGCATCACGCTCAATGGCAGCCTCGGAGGCGCGGTGGGTGTCACCGCCTGTTGCGCGAACATCTCGCCGGCATCCGCCTTCATCGTTGGCCTCATCGCCGGCATCATCACCACGGTCGCCACCATCGCGCTGGAACGTTTGCAGATCGACGACGCGGTCGGCGCGGTGCCCGTGCATCTCTGCAACGGCTGGTGGGGCACTCTCTGCGTCGCCTTGTTCGATCAAGGTGGCTTCAATGCGCAAAAGCTCGGCGTGCAGGCACTCGGAACCTTCAGCGTCACCGCCTGCTCCTTCGTGATCTGTTTTGGCATCTTCAAGCTCGTCGATCTTCTCGTCGGCCTCCGTGCCACCGATACCGAACAGATCGACGGCCTCGACTTTGCCGAGCACGCTGCCAACGCCTATCCGGACTTCCAGACCACCGAGCAGGCCTGAGTGCTACTTCAGCACCTCCACCTCGATCATCATCGCATTCATCTTCGGCGCATCGTGGATGTAGAGGAGTTTGCCGGGGCTGATCTCGCGGATGCTGGTGTAGTTGAAGCCGACTTTTTCGCTGATGACCTGATGCGCAGGCCACGTCTGGCCGCCGTCGAGGCTGAACATGAGGCAGCTCGCGGGGCGACCGTAGCTGCAGGCGAGCACGCCATTGCTCATGAGCCCCAGATCGGGCAAAACGCGGCCGACTTCGAGTTCGATGGGCTTTGACCATGTTTTTCCGGCGTCGTGGGAAAACATCTGCTTCATGCGGCTGTTGCGATCGCCACGGATGACGGCGGTTTGCTCGGTGGCGCTGAGGCGGCACACGGCGGGCTCTCCACCGGGGCCGATGGTGCTGAAGTAGGTCCACGTCTTGCCTTCGTCGATGCTGCGCATGAGGTGGGACATGCGCACGGTGTTGTTGCGGCCATCGGGCAGCTTCACGGCCTTGCGGCTCCACACGACCATCGTCGCGCCGCCGTCGGCATCGTTCCAGATGTGGCGCTCGCAGATGATTTGATCGCCTTTGGACTCATTGGTGAATTCCTTCGGCAATTGGATCTCGTTGTCGATCATCTCAAAGCTGGTCGCATCGGTGTTGAGATGGACGGTTTTGCCGGTCACGCGGCCATCCGGCTGCGTGCGAGTCCAGCGTGACACGGCGAGGATTTTTCCATCGGGACGACGCAGGCATGGCAGCGGCGTGGTGTCGAGTTTATCGAGTCCGTGGATTGGCGTCCACGTTTTGCCGGCGTCGGTCGATTTGAGCAGGCCATACGGCTCGTAAAAAGCATCCGGCCCCTGCGCCACGCTCATGAGGAGCAAGCCCTGGCCCATGTCGTAGAGGTAAGGCCGCGTCTGGCGAATGTCGTCACGTGGAATGTCCCACGGCTCGCTCACGGTGATCTTCAGCGGTGAGGCTGGCAATGGTGTGGTCACTTTGCGAGTGCCGAGCTTCACGGATTTCCAGATCGCCTCGCCCGTGGCCGTCTTCGCACTCGATCCAAACTGGATGAAAGGCTCCGGCGAGTCCGCAGGCTTCCAGAACGCGCCCTGGCCCTCCACCTTCTTCACACCATCGACCCACATCTCCATGTCCGTGTCGCGAATGATGAGACGGTAGGTGTGGAAGCGGTTCGTCGTATCCATCGGGATGAAGCGGTCCGTCTGGCTCGCCGCCTGATTCGCGAAGAGCACGAGTCCTTCGTGATGCCGCCCATCGCTGACGAGCACGGACACCGGCGCCCCATCACGCCACGGCCAGAGCGAGGCGGAGGTCTTGTTCTTTTGCGAGCCTGTCGTCGCCAAAACCTTCACCACCGCCTCGACAATGATTTCGCTATCGGCCTCCGGTTTGAACGCCGCGCGGAAGTTCGCGAACGCCTTGTCATCATCGGTCAATCGCAGGCCCTCGGCCTCGATCGTGGCCTTCGGCGTGCCCACGGTGGACCACGGCGCGGCTGGCAGCGATTTGGCATCGTATTGAAGCTGCCAGGTGATGTCCTCGGCGTGGAGGGAAACGGCTAGGAGAGGGAGCAGAAGGGCGCGAAGAGACATGCGGCTGGGTAAACGTGATGGCGGGGCGCTGTCTTCGCGCTTTGCGACCTGGACTGCGGCAGCCTGCTGCCGCTTTCGGGAGGCCAGCCTGCTGGCCGTCGAGCAACTCCCGATGAAGCAAATCTCGAAAACCTTCGCCAGTGCGCCAGCCGAGTTTTTTTTTCGTCCACCGAGAGACTTCGGCAGCAGGCTGCCGCAGTCCAAGGGTTAGGCCTTGGCCCGCTCCAGCGCGGCGTCGATCTCTTTTTCGATCACCGGCAGCGGATTGAGCAACTCCAGCGGGTTTTCCACCGGCGTGACTTCATTCGTGCGCGGGTCCCAGTTCACGGGGCCGAAGCGGCAGGTTGCGGGATTGCCGGTGAGGATGTGCATGCCAGCGTCGTCCTTGTCGAAGTGCCAAAACTCGAAGGGGAAGTGGATGAAGCCGTGCTTTTCCATCATCGCGCAGATGTCCAGCCGTGTGGCGATGTGCTCCGGCGCGACAAAGGGCGAGCGCATGGGCGTGTGCTCGCTCATTTCGAGGTAGGGAAAGCCGCGCCAGACCTCCGTGCCGTCGTCGCGACGAAACACGGAGATGTCGATGGCGGAGCCGGACATGTGCGCGCCGATCTTCGGCATGTTCGCGGTGAGCACGATGGCGCGGCGAAACATCATCTCCGGCGTCGGAATCTGCCCGCCGAGCTCCCACATGGTTTTTTTGAGCACGTTGTCGAACACCGACGGCTTTCTTACGAGCTGCCGCTGCATGTCGAGCGAGCGAAACGCGTCCTCGATCTTCAAGATCCACCCACGCTCGTTCATCTCGCGGCCGATGGTGATGACATCACGCACCAAACTCTCCCGCAGGAAGTAAACACGGTCGAGATCGCCCGCGATCTTCGTCGTGGAGAACAGCATCTCCACTCCTGCAGCCGCTGCGGCATCAGGGATCGAGGCAAAGCGCTCCCCGCATTCGTTCACCGGAAACTCGATGAGCTTCTGCACGATGGTATAGCCTGCTTCCATTTGTTCAGCCCAGTAAGCGCGGCGGGATTGGTCGTCGGTAGTTGTCATGGTGTCTGCTTCAGTCCGTTCAAAGGTTCAGCTGATACAGCGTCCCAAGCGATTTGCTTGAGAAGCGCCGCGAGTTCTGGCTTCGGCTGACCGAACTGCTTGGACCAGCCGTTGTTGCCCAAGCCGGTGATCTCGCGTGGATCGCGATGAAACACGGCGGCGTGATACATGTAGGTGCAGAGATGAAGAATGGCCGGATGCGCGTGGCCGATATCGTCCACGAAAAGCTGTGAGGGCTTATCGATGCCGGGCAGCTTCCCTTCCGCGATCAGTTCACGCAATCGCACGACACCTGCGCCGACCGGGACAAGCACGCACACTTCGCGGCCCACGCGTTGATTGATCGTTCGGAGTTGGGCGCGGATGTCGTGCATGTGCTTCAGCGTTCGCTCGCGAATACTGGACACTGGCTGCGTGTCGCGCTCGCCATTCTTGATGCCGCCTTTTCCCAGGCCATCCCATGTCATCCAAGAACCTTGCACGAGCACGCGAATCTTGGGGTTGTGCTTCAAGGCGAGATCCACAAACAACTCGATGCCTTCATCTGGCATCTGCATGTTTGGCGACAGCGTGAGCACATCTACCTCGCCCTTGCCGAGTGCTTTCTTGGTGGCATTGCGTTCGTTCGCGAGATTCCAGTGATCGATCACTCTCGATCCGCCGAGACTCTGTCGCCCGATAACTTCATAGTCTTTGATGGCGGCTTGCTTCGCCAAAATACCAAGCCATGCCGGTGGTGCCCCCGCGAAGCTGTGACCAGTGTAGAAGACTCGATACGGCTCCACAGCGTGGCTGAGCACGGTGAGCGCAAGGAAGAGAATCAGGTGTTTCATCTGGAGTAGTAAAATGATCTCACGGCTTCGTGCGGGGCGTCGCATCAAGTCTCGCCTTCTCCTCCGCCTCGCGCTTTTGCATGTCCTTGGGATGCTTCGAGAAGGACGCGAAGACATCACCGACGACGCGGTCGGCGAGTTCGCCGAGCTTTTTGATGATCACGGACTCGGCTTCGGGCTTGAGTTTGGAGAGGTTGGGCTCGTAGCCGCCGACCTTGTGGGCCTCGGCGGTGGCGATGTAGCCGATGTTGCCGTTGGCGTAGCCGATGATGAGGGGCTTGGCACGATCGGCGATGGCTTGCTCGAGTTTGAAGCCGTATTCGACCATCGGCTCGCCGGGCATGGTGAGGAGCAGATAGGGGCCGATTTTCATTGCCATGAGCTCGGTGCGGATGGGCTGCTCTTTACCGGGAAGCTCGATGACCTCGCTCGCGACGCGGATCGGATAGTAGGTGGCGCGTTTGGCGAGTTGCTCGCGGGTCAGACTGTAGGCGGCGGCACGCACGACCGCGCCACCGAGATCGCGACCAGCCCACTGGATGTCCGCTTCATCGGCGCAGCGATACGGGTAGCCAGGCAGATTCGGCCGGATGTCGCCCGCGCAGCCCTGGATGAACATCGAGGCCGTTTTGCCGCTGTAGATGGACTCGACAAAGGTCTGCGCCTCGCCGGGGAAGTCGGCGGTCATCATGGGAAAGCCCTTGGGATGCGGCTGCGAGCCTTTGTCGCCCCAGGTGAAGAAGCAGGGATGGCAGACGGCATGCATGAGGATGGCCAAAGGCGTGAGCGACTGGCCGTCGTCGAAGCGCAGCACCTTCACACGTGGGTCGTTCGGGCCGTCAGGGTTCAAACTCACCACCGCGCGACCATCGTAGATTTTGCGGCGGTTGATGCTGAAGCTGATGCGGTCCTCGGCAAGGCCGATGCTAGTCGGGCGCATGTTTGAAGCGGCTTCTTTGGCCGCGGCGGCGAGCTTTTTGATCACGTCGGAGGCCCAGCGCATGTTTTCCAACCAACCGGGGCCGGAGTGATTGTGCGAGGCGCAGATCATGATGTTCGCCGCGGGCACGCCGGTCTCTTTTTCGATCGCCGGACGTGCCAGCGCCACCATGTCATCCCATGCGCCGATCACATCCATCGTCACGATGGCCGCCTTCGTCTCGCCATCATCCAAAACGAGCACACCAGCCCGCAAAGGATCACGCACGCCATTCACCACCCGCGTGTGACCAGCCACCGTGATGTCCTTCACCTCCGCCGGGGTGATGTCCACTTTCGCCGCGCCTGCTTTGAGGTTCGAGACGACGGGAAACTTGCCGTCGATGATCTGCGCGTGCGCGGTGACGGCAAAGAGGAGGATGAGGAGGCGATGCATGCGGCAGAGAACGGTGGATGAGCGGCAGGCTTTGCGCCCTGCTCAACATGGACTGCGGCAGCCTGCTGGCCGTCGAATGTTTCAAGATGATCGCCACACCAAAGAGCTACCGCCAGTGCGCAGCCATGGGTGTTCTTCGTCCACCACGGGACTCTGGCGGCAGCAGGGCTGCCTCGGAAAAGCGGCAGCAGGCTGCCGCAGTCCATGTTGTCTTTGCTTGACGATTAGGCCTCTTTCGGAGCAACGTTTCTGGATGACACCTGATGTCCCAACCGATGACGAATGCCTTCGCGGCACCCGGCATTGGCCGCATGCGCCGCCACATCGACTTTCGGAAAGCGGGGTTTACTTCGTCACGGCACGCGCTCGTGACCAGAAGCATCTGTTTCACTCGCCAGAACGTCGCGATTGGTTTGAGCAAATGCTGTTCGAGGTCTTTGCGGAGCGCGACTGGAAGCTGGAAGCCTGGGCCGTGATCTCGAATCACTACCATGTCGTCGCTCACAGCCCGCCGGGCGGGGCTGAAACGCTGCGGACGGTTATTCAGAAGCTGCACAGCCTGGCCACCAAGCGATTGAACTTGGAAGATGGCACGCTGGGGCGAACGCGCTTGTGGCAGAACTACCGTGAGACGCATCTCTCCTATCCGCAGAGCTATCTCGCAAGGCTGAACTACGTGCATCAAAACCCACGTCATCACGGGCTGGTGCCGCTGGCCTCGCAGTGGAAGTGGTGCCGCGCCGCGGCCTTCAAACGAGAAGCGACGCCAGCCTGGGTAAAGACCATCGCGGGTTTTCCCTTTGATGAAATCGCCTCCGAGGATGGCGAGTGAGATGGTATGGACATGGACTGCGGCAGCCTGCTGCCGCTTTCGGAAGGCCAGCCTGCTGGCCGTCGAATGGTCCAAGGTGATGTTTCGTCGAGGCGCTCTCGCGTTTGCGCCAGCTGAGAGGCTTTTCGGTGACCAAACGATTTCGGCGGCAGCAGGGCTGCCTCGGAAAAGCGGCAGCAGGCTGCCGCAGTCCATGTAGCCGTGATCACTCAAACACGATCTCGCCCATCACGTTTGTGTCCTCCATGCGGGTGCTGGTGAGTGAGGACGACCAAATCGCGCGATCCACTTGCTCGCGGGGAAGGGCATGGTTGCGGCCGAAGTTGGCTATCCAGGTGATGCCTTTGCTCGGTGGTGCGGCACCGAGAGTTTTGAAAGGGATGACGAGGTGCGCGTGCCAGCGTTTCGTTTTCGCATCGACTCGCGTTTCGCTTTGCCAGTCGCCGTTCCAGGTGGGGTCGTCTTTGCTGTGGCGGGGGTCCATCACATCGGTGATGCGGCCGTTGAGGGCATCGTATCGGCTGGCGGCGTTGGCGCCTTGGGTGAAGCGGTAGAAGAGTGGTTGGGCGGGGTTCGGGGCGAGGTAGAGGTCGATGGCTTCTTGATTGGTGAGGACACGGTCGCGGTTGAAGGTGGTGAACTTCGTTTCATCGCCGAGCGTGGCTTCGGCGCGGAGGTGGAGGGCTTTTTCGTCGTAGAGGAGGCGGATCGTCGTCGGGCGTGGCAGCGTGTGCAGCGGCGGGAGGAGCGTGAGTTCGTGCGCGGCGGCGGTTTGCCACTCGGGGCTGTCGAGCGTGAGTTTGGTGGTCGTTTTGGCGATGGTGAGCTTTTTGAGACCGGGCGGCGGAGCGTGGCGCATGGCTTTCGTGTCCCAGTTGAAGCAGGTGTTCGCATACGGCTCCTGGTAGCCGTCGTGGGCGAGTTGCAGGTGTTTGGCGTCGTGGCCGGGAAAGGGGAAGAGGACGTGGTTCCACTCCTTTTGATGTCCTTTGGAGTAAAGCGTGGCGATGAAGGCGTTTCGCGTGTCGATGGCATCGAGCAGGCGATGCAGCGAGGGCTGATCCGGTGCCATCTGCCAGGCCTGATGCAGATGCACGACCTTCGCGAAGTGCTTCAGGTAATCAAACTCGGCGCGAACGAGCGCGAGGCGTGTTTTGATCTTCGGTGTGCGGGCGAGCTGCTCCGACTGCGCGAGGTGGCTTTCCATCGCGGCGAGCACGCGCGGCGTGTAGAGAAAGGCGATGAGCTGAAACGGGTCCTGCACCGTTTTGCGTCCGCGAGCATCGGTGGGCAGCGGTTTGTAGGTCCACACATCCGTGCGCGTGCCGATGTGGTCGGAGTAGAGCGCGATGGCGTGATACAGCTCGTCGTAAAAGGCCCGCATGTAGAAGGCGATGCTCTTGTCCGGGAACGCGCCCTCGCAGAACTCGGGTATGAGGTCCTTCGCGTGGTTGTTCGCCGGATCATCAAACATGCGGCCCATGGTGTAATACACCGGCCCTTCCAGGCCAAAGAGCTGGCCGGGGCCGTCGCGATACAGCGACTGGATGCGCGCGGCGGCGAGCCTTTGCACCTGCAGCTCGATGTAGCCCGGCGTGCGCATCGGCGTGTAGCGCGTGCCGAGATTCGGGCACCAGTTATAAACATAGCCGGTGAAGCCGCGCGGCACGTCGATGCCGCGCCACGGGGCGATGTCTTCCTCGTTCGTGCCGGTGAGCATGATGCAGGTGTTCGCGGGAAATTGGTTAAACGTCTTCGGCGGCTGCGCGGTGAGGATGTAGCTCATCATCGTGATCTGCCCGCCGGGATGCGATTTCTCCACACGCTGCGCCACCTCG
>JBKCXA010000612.1:0-3084 GCA_046316935.1 Prosthecobacter sp. | reverse complement strand
CTTCCAGGTCTTCGGGCACAAACACGGCCTCCGCGGCCTCGCCGGCGCCGGCACCTACGACCAGCGCTGCGCGCTCCTCAGCGAGGGAAACGTCGAGAGGCCCGCAGCAGGGTTCCCCAGGGGCGATGTCGTGCTCGGCATCCTCCTCAAGCGCACGCCCGGAGCGCAGATGAAGCTCACCACCGCCCTGCTCGCCGCCAGCAGCATCGACGCCTTCGTCGTCATCGCCGATGAAGCGCAACGCCCGCACGCCCTCGCCGCCATCCAGCAGCTCCGCGCCGCTGGCATCCGCATCGACTACCCCTTCGGCTCCCAAAAAGTCGGCAAGCAATTCCAGGCCGCCGAAGACCGCAAAGCCCGCTTCGCCCTCGTCTTCGGTGCCGAGTATCCCGAAGTCATTGTGAAGAACCTCGTCGCCCGCTCGCAGAACTCCGTGCCTGCCGCGAGCGTCGTCGAAGAGGTTCTCCAAATGCTCGCCGAGCCCGCTATCGGGCCGCTGATCACCTGATTTGGCCGAAAATCGCTCTCGACGATTTTCTTCCTATAACGTATTTTTCTCGCGTTATAGGAAGAAAATCATGTTCATCGGTCGAAGCGAAGAAACAGCCCGTTTGCGTGGTGCCATCAAGGTGCGCGCAGCTCGTGTCGCGCTTATTTACGGCCGCCGCCGCATCGGAAAGACAGCACTAATCCGTCAGGCCATCGGGCGTGAACCCGCGTTATTCATCGAGGGTTTGGAGAACCAGTCCACCCAGGCGCAGATCGCCAGCTTTCTCGATCAGGCATCCCGTCAGCTCCGGCGTAAACTGCCCGCTGTCACCACCTGGCAGGCCGCCCTCTATGAACTGGATGCCGCGCTCGCCAAGCGCCCGATGGTCATCGTGCTCGACGAATTCCAATGGCTCGCGAATTACCGCCAGGAGCTCGTCTCCGTGCTCAAAATGGTCTGGGAAACACGCCTCAGCCGCAAGCCTGGCCGCACGCTCATTCTCTGCGGCTCCATCGCCTCCTTCATGACCACGAAGGTGCTGAACTCCAGTGCCTTTTATGGCCGCGTGGATGTCACGGTGCACTTGCAGGGCTTTCAGATGGCCGAAACGGCCCGCATGCTGCCACGGCGTGGGTTTGGCGAGATACTTGATGCGCAATGCTTCACTGGTGGTGTGCCGAAGTATATCGACCTGCTCTCCAAAGGCTCATCGATTGCCCAAAGCATGAATGAAGAAGCCTTCCGGCCACACGGCTACTTCGTCGCGGAGTATGAGCGCATCTTCACCAGCCATTTTGGCTGGAATGACGAATTCCAGCGCCTCATACGATCCCTCGCCGCCGCACCCTATGGCCTGAACCGCCGCGATCTTGCCGCTGCGGCGAAAGTCGAAGAAGGCGGCATGCTCAGCCAGCGGCTCTACGACCTCGAAGCCGCCGGATTCATCTCCTCACAGCGCCCCTTTGACAAAGGGCACGAGACACGACTCATCCGCTACCACCTCAGCGACCCGTGGATCAGCTTTTACCATGCCTTCATGCGCACCCGGCTGAAACAAATCCGCGAAGAAGACCGCAAAGACCTCTTCCAGACCATCCGCCAAACGGGCGCCTTTCGCTCATGGATGGGCCGGGCCTTCGAACTCGTCTGCATGCGTCACAGCGGCCAGCTCGCGCAGATTCTCGGCTTCGGCTCCATCAGCTACGACTCCGGCCCGTGGTTCCGCGCTCCGCGCAAAGGCATCGCGGGTGTGCAGATCGACCTCGCCTTTGATCGCGACGACAAAGTCATCACGCTCTGCGAAATGAAGCGCCAGACCGCTCCGCTCGGCCGCGCCGTTATCCCCGAGGTCGAGCGCAAGGCGGAGGTCCTCCGCAATGAATTTCCAGGCCGCACCATTCAGCCTGTCCTGGTCGTGGATGGGCCTGTTTCGAAGGAAGTAGATGCCTCAGGCTACTTTTTCCGCATTGTTCAAGCCTCAGAACTGCTGAAATGATTTTCTTCCTATAACGTGTTTTTTTGGCGTTATAGGAAGAAAATCGTTTTGACGTCTCGATGAGCTAAAACCGCTAATCAGCGTCATATCAGCGGTTAAAAGAGAAGTTTCATTGCCGCTGCTCGTTTTGCTTCACAATCATGAAACTGGCCATTCTTTATCTTTTTCTCTTCATCAGCATCGCAGCGGCTCAGCCGATCTTCCGCGCCGGAGTCGCCACGGTGGACATTTCGCCCACGGAGTTCCCGCGCATCATCGCGGGCGGGTTTCTCGAAGGACGGGGCGAAAGGCTCGCGGACAAGCTCTTCGTGCGCAGTTTTGTGCTCGATGACGGGAAAATGAAGATCGCCTTCGCCATCGTGGATACCTGCATGATGGAGCAGTCGCTCATTGATGAGGCCAAAGGCATCGCGGCGAAGCAATGCGGCATCCCGGTGGATCGCATGATGGTCAGCGCCACGCACACGCACTCCGCGCCGGCGGCGATGGGCTGCCTCGGCACGCGGAAGGACACGGTGTATGCGAAATTCCTCACGCCGAAGATCGCCGAGGCCATCGTGGCGGCGAATGCGGCGCTGCAACCGGCACGCATCGGCTGGGGCTCGTTCGACGACTGGGAGCACACGCACAATCGCCGCTGGATTCGCCTGCCCGGCAAGGAGGTTGTCGATCCCTTCGGCCAGCCCACGGGCCGCGCGAACATGCACCCCGGCTACCTCAGCAAGGACGTCGTCGGCCCCAGTGGCCCCGTCGATCCACAGCTCAGCGTCATCGCGCTGCAAACGCTCGATGGCAAACCGCTCGGCGTGCTCGCGAACTACTCGCAGCACTACTTCGGCACCGGCCCGATCTCCGCCGACTACTTCGGCCTCTTCTGCAAGCACCTCGCCGCCAAGATGGGCCAGCAGGGCGATGGCAACGGCCCCTTCGTCTGCGCCATGAGCCAGGGCACCAGCGGCGACCAGATGTGGATGGACTACGGCGCGGAGAAAAAGACGATCACCATCGACCAATACGCCTCCGAAGTCGCCGACAGCGCCATGAAGGCCCTGCAAACCGTGAAATACGTCGATCACGCCCCGCTCGGCATGATCGAGAA
>JBKCXA010000611.1:0-4894 GCA_046316935.1 Prosthecobacter sp. | reverse complement strand
AGGGAGGTCTGTACTTCCTTGCCTGCCTGGAGGGCGAGGGGCGCGTGCTCGTCGATGGCGCATGGAAGAAATGCGGCGCGGGCATGGCCGTGGCATTGCCACCCTTCATGGTGAACGCGTTTCAAGCCGTGCCGGGGAAGTCCTGGCGCTGCTGCTGGGTGCGCTACGAGCAGCAGCCGGAGCAAAAGCCCATCCTCAGCAGCAGTTCACCGCTGATGGCCCCCTTCGGCGGCGAAGCGTTGTGGCATGCCATCGAAGGGCTCATCGAGGAATCCGGTGGCGAGGCGAAGCCCGCTGCCATGTTTCACTGGGTGGAGTTGGTGCAGCACTACATCGAGCGCTTCGCCCAGCCCTGGCAGGTCGATGACCGCCTCCACCGCATCTGGGAACGCGTCGCGGCGAATGTGGGCTTCGATTGGACGCTCGACGAGCTCGCCCGCCAGGCCCATGTGAGCACGGAGCATCTTCGAAGGCTCTGCCGCAAGGCCTTGGGCCGCACGCCCATGCATCACGTCACCTGGCTACGCATGCGCAAGGCCGCCGAGCTGCTCTCGACGACGAATCTGAAGATCGAGACCATCTCCCACGAGGTCGGCTACCAGAACCCATTCGTCTTCAGCAACACCTTCAAAAAATGGATCGGCTGGCGGCCGAGCGAGCATCGCTCGAAGATGAGCCGCTGAGGTGCCTTGCTTGACACGTCCGCGCCGCCTCGCCATGCGCTGGGCGCATGTTTTTCGATACCCATACGCATCTCGGTAGCCGGCAGTTCGACGCGGATCTGCCCGCGGTGCTCCAGCGTGCCCGAGATGCGGGCGTCTCACGCATGGTGGCTCCGGCGGTCGATTTGGAGAATGCCCGCAAGCTGCTCGCCATCGCCGAAAACGAGCCGGATGTGCGGGTGGCCGTGGGCATTCATCCCTGCGATGTGGATAGCGTGAGCGGGGAGGCTTGGATCAGCGAACTACGTGAGCTGGCGCGGCATCCGAAGGTCTGCGCCATCGGCGAGATCGGCCTGGATTACTTTCACGCGCCGCCGGAAGGCTGGACGGTGGAAACGTGGCGCTCGCATCAGGCGGCGGTGCTGCGTGCGCAGCTCGAAGTGGCCGCCGAAAGCGGCTTGAACGTCATTTTGCACAATCGCGAGAGCTGGGACGACCTCGTGGCGCAGGTGATGCCCTTCAGCGGCAGGCTTCGCGGCGTGTTTCACTGCTTCACGGGCAGTCTGGAGCAGGCGCGGCCTCTCCTTGATGCCGGCCACCTCATTTCCTTCACCGGCATCGTCACCTTCAAAAACGCCGGCATCATCGCCGAAACGGCCCGCGAGGTGCCTGCGGGCCATTTCATGCTCGAAACGGATGCGCCTTACCTTTCCCCGGTGCCCCATCGTGGGAAAAGATGCGAGCCCGCCTACGTCGCCGATACCGGCCGGGCCATCGCGGTGATGCGAGGCCTAACCGCGGAGGAACTGGCGGCGGACACCACCCAGACGGCGCTCGGCTTTTTCCGCGGTTGGTAATGCCCAGCCTTTCCTCTTGCGCATGTGCAATTCACGGCGACTATCGCCGCCCCTCGCCCGACCGGCTTGGGGAATCAGTTTTCGGGACGTAGCTCAGCCTGGTAGAGCGCTTGCTTTGGGAGCAAGAAGTCGTGAGTTCGAATCTCGCCGTCCCGACCACTTTTGGATTCCTGATTTTAGATTCCTGATTTCTGATTTGAGATGTCCGCCCTTTACGCAGCCACTTTGAGCACCTTCAAGGAAATGGGCTGGCTCTACCGGGAAGTGCCGGAGCATTCGGTGATCGAGGCTGACTTCGAGGCGCATCACACGAAAATCCAGCTGCACGTCCAAGTCTATGGAGAAACGCACATCGCCAGCGTCGTGGCCTCCTGCACGCTCACCGTGCCCTCCACGCACCGTCTCGCCGCGTGCGAGCTGCTCATGCGGGTGAACCGCGAGCTGAACATCGGCAATTTCGAGCTCGACTGGGAGACCGGCACCGTCCTCTTCCGCGCCACGAACATCTTCCCGCCGCATCGCTACGATCAGCGCATCCTCGCCAGCCTCGTCCACAGCGCCATTTCCGAGGTGGACCGCCTCACGCCTTTCCTAGGCGAGATCGTCCACACACCGAAAGGCGAGCTCATCCTGCTCAAAGTGGCCGATTTGATGCAGCGCGAGGATTTGCTCCCGCCCGCACCGGAGGAGGAGTAAAAGACCAATCCGTGTCTTGCTGCCATGACGAGGGGACCGTAGTCTCACCGCGTCATGAAAAACACCGCCGCCGTGCTCTTGCTCTGCGCTTCGGGTGCTCTCGCCGCCGAGGTGAGGCTCCCCCAGCTCTCGTTGAAGTCCTTTGCCGCCACGCCCGCGCCGATCAGCGGGCCGGCCCAGCCGGAAAAGCCGATGGAGGCCAAGGCACCCACGCTCGATCAAGCTGCGAACTCCAAGGTCCTCCTCCAGCAGCTCGGCATCCTTCTCACGGAGGAGCAGCGCAAGCATCTGGCCGAGCAGCGCTTTGTGCTCATCGATGTCAAAGGCACGCGGCTGGAGACCGTCTTCGAGCCACCATCGAATGAGAAGGACGATGAAGGCCGCCCCGTGGACTATCGCTCCACGCCGGATGAGATGCTGAACGGCTTCGATCATGTGGCCGAGGACACCAGCGATCCCTGGTCACGCTCCGCCGGGCAGGCAAAATTCATCACCGCGGACCTCGCCATGCATGCGTATCATCGCTTCTTCTCCCAGGCGCTGGAGTTCATCGAGCAGCGACAGCTCCGCGCCCGGCTGGAGGATGTGCTGGAACTGGCCATGACCTCCGCCCGTGCTTTGCAAAAAGATGCGCCGGAGGCCGCACGCATCCGCCTCGAAGTCGTTGAGGCGCAATTCGCCGCCGCGTGGTGCGTGCTCGGTCGTGAGACGCCCGGCGAGCCGGTCGAGGAGGAAACCGATCCTGAAATCAAAAAGCAGATGGAGCTCGCCAATCCGCCCACGGACCGTCGCACCGTCGAGCAGCGCCTCGCCGCGAAGATGAAGGAATTCAGCGCTCCCGTCGCCGCCCGGTTGAAGGGCGAGGTGGCCCAGATGCTGAGCACGGAGAAGAGCGATCAAAGCGGGCTCTTTGGCGAATACGATCCCTCCAAGACGCCCGATTACTCGCAGTTCCGCCCGCGTTCGCACTACACGAAGAGCGAGGAGCTGAAGGGCTACTTCCGCGCCATGATGTTCCTCGGCCGGAATGGCTACGCCTTGAACCCGGAAGGCGGTCCGCCCACGCTCGGCCTCACGGATTCGATGCTCGCGGCGATGTCGCTCGCCCGGCCGGATGAGGAGGGAAAGAGCGCCCTCGATGGCTGGCGCTCGCTGATGGAGATCACCGGCTTCTTCGCCGGGCAGAGTGATGACCTCACCTTCATCGAGCTGCGGGAATGGATCACCGCGAAACTCGGTCGCGACTCGCTCACGCCGGCGGATGCGGTGGATGCCAAACTGCTCGCCAGCCTCAAAGAAGCCCTCGCCGATCTGCGCCTGCCGCAAATCGTCTCCGATGAACGCGGACGCGAGCGCCGCGAGGGCGATCTCCGGCCTGAGTTTCGCATCTTCGGCCAGCGCTTCACCTTCGATGCCTGGGTGCTGAATCAATTCATCACCGACAAGCTCACCATGCCCTCCGGCCTCTTCATTCCCGCCGCGTTTGGCGATGTGGCCTCGGAGGTCTATGCCAAGGACTTCATCAAAGACCAGTTCGAGACCCCCGAGGAGCCCCTGAAGGCCTTTGAGACCACGCTCGCCGAGCTGCGCACGAAGCTCGCCGCCACGCCGGATGCGCTCTGGTTTGGCAGCATGGCCGGGCAGCAGCTCCACGCCATCTCCACGCTCGCCGGACGCCGCAACACGAACTTCCCCGCCTTCATGCGCGGCACGGAATACGCCAAAAAAGACATCGAATCGATGCTCGGCCACTGGACGGAGATCAAGCATGACACCGTGCTCTACGCGAAGCAAAGCTACGCCGAGGCTGGCGAAGGCGGCGATACGGACAAACCCCTGCCGCCCATGCCGCGTGGTCTCGTGCAGCCGGATGTGTCCTTCTGGCGTGAGATGGAGCGCCTCGCGGAGTTTTCCAAGACGGGCTTCGCCTCGCATCAACTGCTCCCCGGCATGGATCAGGACGAATGGGCGCCGCTGAACCGCTTCCACGACGACATGAAATTCTGCCGCCTCATCTCGGAAAAAGAGATCGCGGGCAAACCGCTCACCAAGGACGAGCTCGAGCGCATCTGGCAGTTTAGCCTCACCTACATGGACACGCCGCTGGACATGGCCGCCGCGCCTGATGCGGACCGTGGCAAAAGCGCCCTCATCACCGATGTGCATACCGATGCCTACAACAACAGGGTGCTGCAGGAGGCTCTTGGCCGCCCGTGCATCCTCGTCGCCCTCGTCGCGAACGAAAACGCCCCGCGCCTCGTCGCCGGCATGGCCTACCAGCATTTCGAGTTCACCGGCCCGCAGGACAAACGAGCCACCGATGAAGAATGGCGGGCCAAGGTCTATGCCGCGAAACCCGCGCTGCCGCCGCGTGCGAAATGGGCGCTGCCAGTCTTCAAAGCTCAAAAAGATCCGAAAGCGAAGAAGCCCTTCTCGGTGGACTGATGCATGCCATCCTCAGAGTGGCCTGCCTTTTCCTGTCTGTCTCTCTGGTTGAGGCAGCCGAGCCATTTCCGCTCTTTTACACGGAGGCAAAGCCCTTTCGTGAGGCCTGCGAGCAGGTGGAGAAAAGCACGAAGCCTCTCAAGCAGACCGTCACCGGCGTCACCGTGCCGCATCATCTGCTTGCAGTCGATTTGATCGCGGAGACGCTCTTTCTCGCCTCGCAGGAAAAGATCG
>JBKCXA010000610.1:0-3506 GCA_046316935.1 Prosthecobacter sp. | reverse complement strand
AGCTACTGCTCACTTTTGCAACTCTGGTTGTGTCGGTAGCATCGCTTCTCCCGCTCATGTGGGCATTTTTCCACCTCGGCGACTACGGTGGCCGAGACACCAATGCTTTTCCGATCTTCATGCGAGATGCCGCCATTGTGAGTCTCGTCATAGTTGTCGTCGGCGCTTTTGCTATTGGACCATGCTGGCGCATCAATCCGGGCTTGCTATCCTTCGTTGCAGCCGCTCCATACCTGCTTTTCGCCACCGATAGTGGCACGCAGGGGCTCGTCGTTTGGTCCAGTGCGGGACTTGTTGTCTTTGCCATTTTCTACGCTGTCACTCGCTTTTTCCGCCGTCCCGAACAGACCAACATCATCTCGGATTGAGAGCTGGCAGACCGGTCTCCGATTCCGAGCGCAGGTAGAGATGAGTTGGGTGAGCTAAGCTGGGTTGAAAAAACAGTTCGGACTCCGAAGGTCTCGCCAGCAAAGTGGCCATCTCGCTCCGCGAGATGAGTAAACGGCTCTCGCCGACGCATGAGCGTTTCGGGAAATGCCGATCGTTCAGCCTGCCACGCGTGGTGTTCCTCTCGTGGAGCGAGAGGACAACTTTGCTTCGCCGATTCGTCTGCTCGGAGGCTGAAAGCCTCCAGGAATTCAGCCCAGGGTTGAAGTGGCGAAGCCACGCAAACCCTGGGTTTGCCAGCCGTCAGCTGGGCGCTCTGAAAGAGCGCGGGAAAGCCTGCGCAGGTTCTCCCGCGCTCCTTCAGAGCGCGACATGGCGTGCCCACGTGGTCCCAGGTTCTGCGAGCCTTGGGCTGGACTCCCAGGGCCTTTCAGGCCCGTAGACCGCCCAACCAAAAGTTGAATCTTCGGCGGCATTTTTCTGGAAGCAGGGCATGCATCCAAAAAACAGTCTTTCCGCCTGAATGACCTCTTTCATTGGATTCACCCAAGCCAGACCTGAAAAAACTGTGGGCGAATCTGATTCGTCCACAGACTATTGTGACTAAACATTGTTCGCCCAAACTCTATGTCTCGACTCGTTCTCACTGAAACCCAAAAGCAAGCGATTCGGCAGGCTCGATCACCCGAAGCGGCTTGCCACGTTGTTTATCATGCCACAGACGATGCGTTCTACCTTGGGGAACCAGATGATATTTCGGGTTGGATTCGGGATGTTCTCTGCGTCGAGACCTTCTTTGGTGCCATGTGCGACGGCGGGGTGGATACTTGGTTTGATTGGGATCATGGGCGGTTGGCACATCTAGTTCCCAACGCCCTGCGTGCGGTGGAGCTTCCTGAGTTTGCATCCTGTGCAGATAAGGCACTAGCGATCCATTCTGCGCCTCCCTACCCATCAACTATTCATGGTTGGGACGAGCTCATAGAGCAGATTCGAGATGCGCAACTAGAAGACGATTTCGACGAGGCTGCTTATGATGAAATCGAGAAGGAGTTTTTTGCGCTCTATCACGCGGATAGCACACACTTCCGAACCAAGTTGTATAGTTACATTCTCGCCCATCTTGATGACTGAGTCCACAGCTACCCGCCAAGTGGGAATAAAACGGATGCCGGAAACGGCTTCGATGGCATCTGCCGTGTCATCGACGCCTGATCCAAAGCGTGAACCTGAATTCACTCACATGAAGCTTTTCGAAGTCATCTTTTGGGGTGCTCAGGGCGATGTGGACGCCAAGGATACCATTTACCTCGTTCGATCATCGGACTTTCGCGCCGCCGTTGAGGACGTGCAGCGCAACGCATCACCCAGCAACCACAACGGAGAGATGTCTCCTTTGGCTCATGTTGTTTACGAGATTGGCGCGGATGCGAGTCCGCACGCCAATTCCAACCCACGGATTCTGCGCGGCCCATATTTCGACTTTGCCCACAATCACGGATGGAGAGCGTGGCATCGGAAGATGGAAGGTTCGAGTGACACAGATGAGTGGGAGGAAGTGTTCGATGCAGGCGCATAAGAAGGCACCTGCCCGATTTGTGCCCCCCATCAAAACCGCCACGTCACCGACACCCGCAGCATCCTTGGCTCGATGGGATGCACGTGGCGGTCTTCGACGGGGGCGGCTTCGGTGGCGAGCTGGCTTTCGTAGGAGTAGGCGATGTCGTTGTCGGCACGGTTGAGCAGGTTGAGGCATTCGAGGGCAACCTCCCAGTTTTTGCGACGGTAGCCGACGCGGGCGTTTACTTGCAGGGAATCGCGGGCGCGGATGTCGGCGTAGTCTTCCGTGAGGGGTCGCGGACCGAAGTAGCGGGCGCGAAGCGAGCCAAACAAGCCTTCTTCGCGGCCGAGCGTGAAGCCTGCGTTCAGAGAATACGGGATGCTGCCGGGGATGGAGGCGCTCGGCGGATTCGCGGTGCGCAGGTGCGCCCAGGTCCACGTGGCCTCCAGGTCGGCCATGGCCCATTCGGTGGGCCGCCAGTAGCTGGCCAGCTCGATGCCGAGGCGGTCGCTGCCGGGGCCGGGCTCGGTGGTGCCGGCATCGCCGACGTAGAGCAACTCGGAGTCGCTGCGCAGCCACCAGAAGGAGAGCGTGTTCACCATCTTCGAGATCGACTCATTCCGAATGCCAAACTCCGCGCCGTAGGTGCGGGCGATGGGATCGACGCGATCGGCGGGCAGGCCGGTGGAGGGATCGGTCATGATGGTCACACCACGGGTGTCATTCGAGTGAAAGCCGAGGCCGGCATTGAGATACAGCTCCGTCTTGGCCCAGGGGCCGAAGACCATGGCGAGCTTCGGACTGACGATGCCCTTGGTGAGGTTGCCATTGTTGTCCTGAAGGCTGCCGTTGCGGGAGTTGAAGTGGAAAAGGTCCGCCCGCAGGCCAGGAATGACGCGGAACCACGACACTGGTTTGAACTCGAGCTCCGAATAGAGGCCGTAAGTAGCCTGGTAGATGTCATCCTGCCTCACGGTGTTCCAGCGCTGGCGACCGGAGGTGTTGTAAAGGCCGAGCGCATTGATGAAATCATGGTGCGTGGCAAACCCGATCGTCAGCCGCTGCTCATGGCCCAGCGCATCGAAGCGCCAGTCCCGCGAAATGCCCGCTCCCACAAACCAGCGACCGTCCTTTTGCTCAAACTGATCTCCCAGCGTATCGCCACGCGCGAGGCTGTCTTTGAAGTAAGTGAAGTTCGAGAAGAGATCGAGGTCGTAGTAGCCCGCGTAGGCATTCGCACGTGTGGTGGTGCGGCCTTCGCGGCGCTCCCAATCAAAGCTGAGGCTGTAGCGCTGCGAGTTGCCACCATCGGTGGGGTCCATGTTGCCGTAGCGACCGATGATGCCCGCATCCAGCGACCGCTGCGGCACCTGATCGGTGCTCATCCAATCGCCCTTGTAGCCCATGAGCGTCACGTTGATGCGATCCTGCGAGTCCTCCCAATGCCAGCGCAGCAGGCCGTTCCAGCGAGTGGCATCGGAATTCAGATCCCACGGGCCATTGTAGAACTGATGCTCGATGGCCGCCGTGAGCATGCCCGCGCCCGCCTGGATGCTAT
>JBKCXA010000609.1:0-18836 GCA_046316935.1 Prosthecobacter sp. | reverse complement strand
TTCTCGATGAGCACCAGCTTCGATCGCGTGCCCACCGTGTCGCGCAGCGCCTGCGAAAGCTTCGCGAGGCCCGCGCTGCGCTTGCTGCTGCCCGTGGCGAGGTTTTGCTGCTCCATGCTCGCCGAACGGTCCAGCAGCACGATGACGGTATCCGGCACACCGCCCGTCAGCCCGAGCAAACCACCCGCCATCGGCCGCGTGATCACAAACAAGATCGCCGCCACCGCCAGCACGCGAAACGCGAGGATCAAAACCTGCCGCAGCCTCGACAACCCCTTATTCATCCGCTGCGCCATCCGCAGAAACATCATCGCCGCCCACTTCACCTGCCGCCGCCGATACAGGTGGATCAAATGAATGACCACCGGCAACGCCGCGAGCGGCAGGGCGAGAAGCAGCGCTGGGACGAGGAAGGTCATGGGTTTGGTTTGTCTACTTGAGCCTGTGCAGCTTTGAGTCGGGATACTTTACCCTCCAACTCCCATATCATGGACTTTAGCTCTTTGATCGCATCAGTTAATCTGTTACCCCAAGCAGCCAAAGTTAGCAGGCCGGTAAGGGAGAACATGCCCGCCATCATCATCTGCGCGGCGATGTAATGGTGGTCAGGTTCATTGACTGATGCGCAACGCATCCCGCCCCACAAGCTGAGTCCCATGGACAGAACGGTGAGCGAGCTGGTCAGATACGGAAGCTTCAAATCTCGGGCTTTTGCTTTCATGATCTGTTTTGACGCAGCAGGTTGACGGGTGGTTTGAGCCAAAGACTGGTCAAGCTCGCCAGAAGGTTGTTGCCATCACTGGAGGCATTTGAAACAAGAGGGACATCTCAAAACGTTTTAGAGTAAGGTTCGCCCAATTTGGCTCTTTGCTTCCTTCGCCAAATGAACCACGAACTCACGGTGAGCATGACAAGCAGAACCGTGAATTTGGCGTCGTTGAATTTCGGCGAGTCGGTGAGGTAAAAGTAAGCATGCACCGTCAAGCCGCCGATGGAGGTTCCCATGAAGGTGTGCGCCCAAGAAAAGCGAGTTTTGCTTTCGGAGTTCACCGCATACCTCCTTTCTTCCTCACATGGCCGCAGACGGGCTCGGGGAGTGACTTGAACGGCTCGGAAGGCAGCATGGCGGCATCAGGCATCCGTGCATCGTAGGGGTAAGGGGTTCTTTTGTCAGCGGTAAATTGAACCCGCGGCCATTCTCCGTCGATCGAGGGGCTTCTCGCCCCAAAAACAAGGCGGGATGCCTTTCAGCATCCCGCCCGTGACTGATAGATGAAACCTTGGAACCCAGCTCACGGCAACGGAAACCGCTGATTCGCCGCACTCACTTCTTTGCGAATCTCCGCCAAGACGGCGTCGTTTTCGCGGTTGGTGAGGGCACGGTCGATCCAGGCGGCGATTTGGGTCATCTCGGCTTCTTTCATGCCGCGGGTGGTCACGGCGGGGGTGCCGACGCGGATGCCGCCGCCGAGGGGGATCTTCTCAGTGTCGAAGTGGATGCCGTGTGTGTTCACGGTGATGGCGGCCTTGTCGAGGGTCTCACTGGCGATTTTGCCGTTGAGGCCTTTCGGACGCAGATCGACGAGCATGAGGTGATTGTCCGTGCCGCCGCTGGTGATGCGGTAGCCGAGCGCCATGAGCGCGGCGGCGAGCGCTTGGGCGTTTTTCACGACCTGCTGCGTGTAGGTTTTGAAGTCAGGCTTGAGGCATTCGCCGAAGCAGACGGCCTTGGCGGCGATGACGTGCATGAGCGGGCCGCCTTGCACGCCAGGGAAGACCTGGCTCTGGATCTTTTTGAAGAGTTCTTCGTTGTTGGTGAGGATCATGCCGCCACGGGGGCCACGCAGGCTCTTGTGCGTGGTGGTGGTGACGAAGTCGGCGTATTCCATCGGCGAAGGATGCGCACCACCGGCGACGAGACCGGCGATGTGGGCCATATCGACGAAGAGGTAAGCGCCAACGCTCTTGGCGATCTCGCTCATCTTTTTGAAGTCGATGATGCGCGGGTAGGCGCTGGCACCAGCGGTGATCATGTTGGGCTTCTCACGCAGGGCGACTTCGGCGAGTTCGTCGTAGTTGATGCGCTCGTCATCGGCGCTGACGCCGTATTGGCAGAACTGGTAGAAGCGGCCGCTGAAGTTCGCGGGGTTGCCGTGGGTCAAATGGCCGCCGTGGGCGAGGTTCATGCCGAGCACTTTGTCGCCGGGCTGCAGCACGCTGAAATAGACAGCGGCATTGGCCTGCGAGCCGGAATGGGGCTGCACGTTGGCGAATTTGGCACCGAAAAGCTCGCAGGCGCGGTCAATGGCGAGTTGCTCGACCTTGTCCACTTCCTCACAGCCGCCATACCAGCGCTTACCGGGGTAACCTTCGGCGTATTTGTTCGTGAGGCAGCTGCCTTGAGCGGCCATCACGGCGCGGCTGGTGAAGTTTTCGCTCGCGATGAGCTCGATGTGGTCCTGCTGGCGATGCTGCTCACCCTGGATGATGTGGGCGACGGCGGGATCGGCGGAGGCGAGGATGCTGAGGGGGTGGGCTTGGGTGTTCATTTTATCGACGCGGCGGCCATGACGGCCTCCAGCAAAGGGGGTGGCGAGCCAGGCGGTGGCGATTTCTTTCGCCAGCGACTCGGGCGTGGTTTTGCCTGCGAGGCAAAGAATGTTCGAGGCGTTGTGCTCGCGGGTGATTTTCGCCGTCTCCACATCGTGCACGAGGGAGGCCTGGATGCCGGCGTGGCGGTTCGCGGCGATGCTGACGCCGATGCCGGTGGTGCAAACGAGGATGCCTGCATCGGCGCGGCCGTCCAAAACGCGCTCGCTGACCATCTCCGCGAAGTCCGGGTAGTCCACGCTGTCCATCGTGTGCGTGCCGACGTCCTCGACTTCAAAACCCGCCGCCTTCAGATGCGCCGCGACGGCGTTTTTGAGCACGAGGCCGCCGTGGTCGGAACCGATGGCGAGGGTGCGTGGAAGGTCGGGCTGGGACATGGGCGGGGCGCGCAAATGGGGCAGACATGCCGGGAGGTCAAGCCGGAGGTTTTTTTCGGCTGCAAAGCAACCCCGGCCTCTCTGAGTCAAGGTGGGGGTGATCAATACCCCTCCGTGGCCTCGCTGAAGCTCCACGGGGCCTGATAGGCTCCGGTGCGTTCTTTTTCGAGCTGGCGCACGAGGTCGTTCAGCAAGGCGGAGGCACCGAAGCGGTAGCGGCGGTGGTTTAGCCATTCGTCGCCGAGCGTTTCTTTGACGGCGACGAGGAATTGCAGCGCCTGCTTCGCGGTGCGGATGCCGCCGGCAGGCTTCATCGCGATGGGCACACCGGTGGCGAGGAAATGATCGCGGATGGCCTCGATCATCACCTGATTGTTGCCGAGCGTGGCATTCGACGAGGTTTTGCCAGTGCTGGTCTTGATGAAATCATTCGGTCGGATCACCCGCATGGCGAGGAAGCTCGCGGCGCGGATGTTGTCGTAGCTTTCGAGCTCGCTGACTTCGAGGATGACCTTCAGCGTGGCCTTGCCGCAGGCCTCGACCACCGCGGCGATCTCGTCCTGCATGCGGCCAAACTCGCCCGCGAGGAAGGCACCGCGGTTGATGACCATGTCGATCTCGTCCGCGCCGTCGTTCACCGCGGCGGCGACTTCGGCGAGGCGCGTTTTGAGCGGCGCTTGGCCACTTGGGAAGGCGGTGGCGACAGAGGCGATCTTCACGCTGGTGCCGCCGACGTGCTTTTTGGCGTGCTTCACCATCGCGGGATACACGCAAACCGCCGCCGTGGGTGGAATGTCGCCCTCGTCATGTGGCGTGAGCGCCTTTTGGCAAAGGGACGCGACTTTGCCAGGCGTGTCCTTGCCCTCCAGCGTGGTCAAATCGACCATCGACACAGCGAGACGGAGGCCGAAGTCCTTCGACTTTTTCTTGAGGCTGCGGGTGGTGAACTTCGCCACACGCTCCTCGATGCCGACGTGATCGACGGTGCCGATTTCATCAAACAAACGGCGGAGACTGGCGGGCGCTTTGGCGGCGGACATGGAAGGATTCAGTCATGAACAAGCCGCAAAAACAATGGCGAAGTTGCCATAAAAGGTCTTTCGTAAATCGCATGAGCCCGGACTTCACGGCGAGAACCGCATCGTTTCATACCACACGCTGGACCCGTGTGTGTGCGGCGAAATCCGACTCTGATGAGGGGCGGAGGGCGCTGGCTGATCTTTGCGATGCCTATTATGAGCCCGTGATCACGTTTCTTCGTTGCGAATTGCGAGATGCTGATGCTGCGCGTGACATGGCGCATGCGTTTTTCGCAGACATTCTCGCCGGTGGAGCCATTTTGTCCGCCGACCCGGTCAAGGGGCGCTTTCGCTCCTACCTGCTAGGGGCGGTAAAGCACTTCTTGGCGCATCAGCGGGATGCGTGGCGGCGGAAAAAGCGGGGCGGAGGCTCGGAGCATCTGGCGCTGGAGCAAGAAGAGGCCCTGCAAGTCGCCGACAGGCGTCAACCGGCACCCGATCAAGAATTCGACCGTCAATGGGCCGTGGTGGTGCTGCGCCGTGCGCTGGATGCGCTGCGCGCTGAGTGCGTGGTTGAGGGCAAATCGGAAATTTTCGACAAACTTCAGCCTTGGCTGAATGGCGAGGCGGTTCAGGGCGACCAGGTGGAACTGGCACCAACACTCGGCATGAACCTCACTTCCTTGAAATCACATGTTCACCGGCTCAAACAGCGCTTCCGCCATCACGTCAAGGCGGAGATCGCCGGCACGCTGGCGGAGACCTCCTCCGTCGATGAGGAACTGGCCGCGCTGCTCGCCTGTTTGCGGCGCAGTTGAATGAATCTGCAACCATCCACTCGTTTCAGGTCAGGCATGGATCCATGAGTGAAGTCAACCAGCACGAAAATGAGAGCGCCTGCGCGAAGTGCGGTGCGACGGTTTCCGCCCGTGACACCAACGGGCTCTGTCCCGCCTGCCTGCTTGCCGAGGTAATCCAGCCCTCGGCGGCAGTCATGACCCCCGAGGAACTGGCCCCCCGTTTCCCGGGCTACGAAGTTCTCAGGCTGCTCGGTCGTGGAGGCATGGGCGCGGTGTATCTGGCGCGGCAGATTTCTTTGAGCCGGCTTGTCGCTATCAAGATCCTTCCGGCGGATCTCGACGACGGCGAGAATCACTTCATGGAGCGGTTTAAAAACGAGGCGGAGGCCATGGCAAGGCTCACGCATCCCGGCATTGTCGCCGTGCATGATTTCGGCCAGACGACGGATGGGCTGCTCTTCATCATCATGGAGTATGTGGATGGGACGGATGTGCAGATGATGCTGATGGGGCAGGGAAGACTGCACAGTGCGCAAGCCATGGCGATCACCGCGCATGTTTGTGACGCTCTGGCCTATGCGCACTCGAAGGGCATCGTCCACCGCGACATCAAGCCCTCGAACATCATGATCAGCCATGAGGGCCAGGTAAAAGTGGCGGATTTCGGGCTGGCCAAGGTCGAGTGGCGCGGCGGATCCACCGGACTCACTCAAAGCGGTCTCGCGATGGGAACGCCGCACTTCATCGCGCCGGAGTCGCTGGCACCCGGAGTGGAGGTGGACCAGCGTGCTGACATTTACGCCGTGGGAGTGATGCTTTACCAGATGCTGACGGGAAAGCTGCCGCAGGGGCTCTTCGAGATGCCATCTCTCCAGGTGTCAGGGCTTGATCCGAGGTATGACCGTATCATTGCGAGAGCACTTCGTGAGGACCGTGAGGCGCGCTACCAGGATGCCGTGGAAATGAGGCGGGACTTGGACGCGATCCTGACGCAACCGGTGGAATCGGCCCCGGGCGGCGAGGTTACAGCACCTTTGAAGCGGGGGCCACGCCAGCCGAGCAGACCTCCCCCGGCCCGCCTTGCCAGGAGCCAAACGCCGCTCACTCTCGGCCTGCTGGCTGCGGCAGCCTTGGTGGTGGCCGCTTTTGTTGTGTTTTGGAAGCCGTCGGCCACGCACGAGACCGGTGCCGATATCAAGCCCGATGCCTCGCTGGTTCAGAGAGGCGATGCGAACTCCCCGGCTGGCCCAGCCGCGAACAACCCTGCCGAGCCGACCAAGGACAAACCCTTCACGAACTCCCTGGGAATGCGGTTCGTCCCTGTGCCGATCAGCGGAGGCACCACGGACGGTCAATCTGTCTTGTTCTGCATTCACGAGACCCGGGTGCAGGACTATGAGGCGTTCGTGAAAGACACCAAAGCCGGCCTGCCCGCCGCTCCCACCTTTCCTCAAGGCCCCGACCACCCAGTGGTAGGCATCGGCTGGCAGGATGCGACTGCATTTTGCACGTGGTTAACCGCCCGAGAGGCGGCGGCGGGCAGGCTGCCACCCAGGCACGCGTATCGTCTTCCAAGCGATCATGAGTGGAGCTGTGCCGTTGGCATTGGAGAGTTGGAAAACGCTGACAACCACCCGATGGACAAGAGCAATAGAGGCCCGGGGGTCTTCCCATGGGGCACCGCGTGGCCTCCACCCGCACGATCTGGAAACTATTCGGATCAAAGCAGAAAGAAGAAAGCCTCTGATGGGAAACTGAAATTCATTGATAACTACGATGACGGCTTCACCGACACCGCGCCGGTCATGTCTTTCCTGCCGAACATCCTCGGCATTTATGATCTGGGGGGCAATGTGTTTGAGATGGTCTCCGATTGGTCCGATGCTCAAATGCGGTCTCGGGTGGCGAGGGGAGGGGGCTATGTGAGTGGAGCATCCCAGTTCGACATGGTGCTTTCGTCAGCACGGATGAACAACCTGCTTCAAACAGGTGCCTCATCGCTTGGATTCCGATGTGTGCTTGCGCATACTGCCGGGCAGGCTGCGCGTGCTTTAGCCGGCACGTCTCCACGAGCAACCATCATCGTTGCGCAGGATACAAAGCGCGATGACTCGCCAAATGCCGGGCTATCGCCTGAGGCCGCTGAGTTGCTTGCCCAGTACTCAAACGCCATCACCCGCGCGGCAAATGCCGCAGCAGCGGGAGAAAAGCAGGCGTTCGATGCCGAGCTTGCCCGGCTCAAGGCGGGGGGCGACTTGCCACCAAGTGCTGAGGATGTCCGATTGCCTGCGGAACTGAAACGGCTGCGCGCCATTCTTCGATCCCAGTTGGAAGTACTGCGCGGCGGCAACCCGGCGGGTGCCTCCAAAGACAAACCGTTCGTCAACAGCCTCGGCATGAGGTTTGTGCCCGTGCCCGGCACCGATGTCCTCTTCTGCATCCATGAGACCCGGCGGCAGGACTACGCGGCTTATGCAGCCCAAAGACCAGGGGTGGACTCTGCATGGAAAAATCAAGCGAGAGAAGGCGAGCCTGTTGGGGGCATGGACGATCATCCCGTGGTTGGTGTGAGTTGGGACGATTCTCAGAAGTTCTGTGCTTGGCTGAGCCAGAAAGAAGGCAAAACTTACCGGCTGCCGACTGATGAAGAGTGGAGTTACGCCGTGGGCATCGGGAAAGACGAGAGCCGAACGAAGAACACCACCCCGCAGAGTCTGCACCAAAGCATCCAGAATGAATTCCCTTGGGGCGGTGGCTACCCGCTGCCCACGAATGAGAAGGTTGGCAACTACGGAGACATGATGTGGGTCAATAGATTCCCCGGCATGCCATTCATCGAAGGTTATGCCGATGGCTTTGTCACTACCGCGCCAGTCATGAGCTTCAAGCCGAACAACCTCGGCCTCTACGACATGGGTGGCAATGTGTGGGAGTGGGTGGCAGACTGGTGGACTGCCCAACAACAAGAGCGGATGCTTCGGGGGGGCTCATTTTACAGCGGCGAAAGAGCCATCCTGCTTTCCTCCTACCGCGGTCATCAACCGCCTATAGGAAGAGGCTTTGACTTTGGATTCCGCTGTGTGCTGGAGCCCCGGAGTAATGCCACAGCAAGCGTTGCCACGACTTCCCAAGTCAATCCTGCCGCAAGCGCCCCGCGCTTCGTCAACTCCCTCGGCATGATGTTCGTCAGAGTCCCCGGCACGGAGATTCAGATGTGCATCCACGAAACCCGGCGGCAGGATTATGACGCTTTTGCGGCGGTGGTTCCAAGCGTGAACGGTGAGTGGCAGAATCAACACCTAGACGGCGTCCCTTGTGGCGACAAGGACAAGCACCCCGTCGTCGGTGTGAGTTGGACGGACGCGAATGCCTTCTGCGCGTGGCTCAGCAAGAAAGAAGGGAAGACCTACCGCCTCCCGACGGATCAGGAGTGGAGTCATGCCGTTGGGATTGATCGAGAGGAGAAATGGTCAAAAGACACCACCCTGGAGATGCTGAATGGTAAGGTGATAAACAAATTCCCCTGGGGTGGAGAGTTCCCGCCGAAGACAAAGGACCAGGCTGGGAATTATGGCGACAGCGCGTTGAAGGGAAAATTCCCCGCCAAGCCTTTCATCGAAGGCTACACCGATGGCTTTCCCACCACCGCGCCAGTCATGAGCTTCAAGCCGAATTCGCAGGGTTTCTATGATCTAGGCGGGAACGTGTCTGAGTGGGTGGAGGATTGGTGGAACGCGGCCAAAGTGGACCGTGTGTTGCGGGGGGCTTCCTGGATTCACAGCAGCAGCGGCGTGCTGCTCTCTTCTGGCCGGTTTCGCAACGCGCCCGGCAATCGCGGCCCCTTTGATGGCTTCCGCGTCGTGCTCGTGTCGTCCGCATATGCCGCGACAGCTGCCGCCTCGCCGCCACCTCCAGCGCCCGTCATCTCCAACAAGGGGAACTTCACCAACACCCTCGGCATGCAGTTCGTGCCCGTACCAGACACGAAGGTGCTCTTTTGCATCCACGAGACGCGCTACAAAGACTACGCCGCCTTCGCCGCCCAAGCCCCAGGCGTGGACGACTCGTGGAAAAACCAGACCTGTTACGGCTGCACCATCGCCGGGAGCAGCGCAGACCACCCCGTCACCAAAGTAAGTTGGGAAGACGCCCAAAAGTTCTGCTCGTGGCTCAGCCAGAAAGAGGGCCGTGCATACCGCCTGCCCACCGACCAGGAATGGAGCATCGCCGTCGGTCTCGGGCCAGATGAGAAGTGGACGGCGGACACCACGCCCGCCAACGTCTTCAAGTCACGCAGTGCATTTCCGTGGGGAACGATATGGCCGCTGCCGACTGGTGCGGGCAACTACGCTGATGGCAGCCGAAAAGCCAGAGCCCCCAGCCCCAACGCGCAGGATCTGGATGGTTATGAAGATGGCTTCCCCACCACTGCGCCAGTCATGAGCTTCAGGCCCAACCAAGTGGGCCTCTATGACATGGGTGGCAACGTTTGGGAGTGGGTTGCAGACTGGTATGATCCCATGAAGCTGCACCGCACTTTCCGGGGTGGATCGTTTGTTATGGCTCATCGTGACTACCTGCTTTCCTCGTACCGCTCGCACAACCCGCCTGGCTATCGCCACGACAACCACGGCTTTCGTGTCGTGCTCGAGGTGACCAATCCCTGATCCTCCCTCCAAACGCGCTGCCGCCTCCTCTCGGCCCATCGTGCGTCGCCATGGCCCCGATGTGAGGCCGTGTCCAGGTGGCACTAGTTTTGTTGCGCGCTTCCCTGGATGCAGTGGCGCTTTTGAAGGCAGTAAAATAATCCGCTGCACACCTGCAAGCTATTTCAGGGAACACGTCAGGACCATGGTGTGAGCCTTGGTTAGCGCTTGCCGCGGGGCTTGGCTTCGCGCGCGTCGGCTTGAGGTCTGCTCACTTAATACAGTTCCATTTTCTGATTCATGAACTCGTTCCTACCAGCCGTCTCCTTGCTCGTTTGCATGGGCATGATCGCCGGCACCTCCCGGCCAGATGCTGGCACCAAAGGAAGGGATGCCCGTTCATACTCTGGTCTATGCAGCCCCCAAGCCTGGCGTCGAACATCTGCGAATCGAATCTCCACAATCATTTGCGAGCAGCACCCCTGCCAACCGGGGTGTCACCTCTGTTTTATATGATTTCAAAGCGGGATCCGCGCGAACGGTTCGACAGATATTTGAGCAGGCCAATCTGAGCGCCCAGGGGGTGTACATGACAACCGGTGATGACTTGAATCGTGAGTCCGCTGGAATTGACACCACCGGCGAAGAAGTGCCTGGGGAAAACACGGTGACGTTCTTCCATGGACTCCCCGGCGGGCTCCGTGCGTTTTGGACGCCTGCAAGTGTCAGCATGCGGAGCACGGAGGCTTACAGACATGAAGGCATCGACCGCCTGACCGTCCAGCAGCAGAGAGGCCCGAGTCCGCGTCAACGAATAGCCAATATGAAGGATGGCTATGACCCAGAGGGCCTGGTGGCTCTCGGCCGATCCAAGGACCTGGCAGCCAAGGGGGCGTTTGGCTTTCCCCAACATGATGCCAAGGTGCTGTCGAACCAACCCACCGCACGTTTCAGCGTCTGGAGCAATCAGGAATGGCTGTATGTGCAGATCATCTGTTGGGCGGATACAGACCCACAAGACTGGACATCGCCTGATGGCAAGGAGCGGTGTGACGAAAGCCATGTCTACCTTGATCTGGACAACAACCAGGAACGGGGACGTGAAGACGCCCATTACGTTCTGAACCCGGAACCCGCCATCCGTGGACTTCACCGCGAGAGGACTGACGGCACCTCAGGGGGCAAGTTTGTTCGTGAATCAGCCGGGCGCGGGTCGATCAGATTTGTTGACGGGGAAACCAGCTCAAAAATCCGTGTGGACAGCTTTCTGATCCCTCTGCGAGAGATCGGCAAGAAGCCTGGGGATCGCATTCGGCTCGCGGTGGTCGGGATGTCATGGAAACCCAGGATTGGTTTCAACTCGGCGCAATTGGGACTGCCCAACAGCCCGCAATCTTTCTACAGAGAATTGGCGGAGAGATATTACCAGGATTTTGTTCTCGGCATGAACCGTGGTGGCTTGGATCCTTCCATCGTGCCTCATGGCACCAGTAAATGAGTGATTTAATCGGCAGCGCTTTAGTGACCCCACAGGTTCTTCAGCGCCACATCCCACCCCGCAGCAGAGTCATCATCGTTTACACCACCCGCAAAGCCCACGAAGATCATCACCGCCGGCAGAGGGATCCGGTAATCGAGACGTGCGTATCCCGGAGCGGCATGACCTCAGGGCTGTGTTTCAGAGATTCCGACTGTTCCGCCAGCGCCAGCATGAATGGAATTGTTCGGAATCTTCACTTCGTCACGCGAGGCGCCTCATCATCCTGCTGCCGGGCGAGAAACTTGAGCAGTTTGCTGGCGGTCTCCGCAGGAAGACGTTGAAGATCCGTGCTTTGACGGATGATTTCCTCGGCATGAATGCGATCACCTTGATGGCAGAGATGGACCACCAAATTGAGGATGAGCGCCTCAAGAACCTCAGGCCTTAACCGATCACCTTCTGCCAGGTAGATCTCACGCAGAGTGTCTGCCTCGGCGGCCAGTTGCGGCACCTTTTTTCCGTCTAGCGCTGCGGCCAGGTGCACGCCGACCATTTCCACTTTGGCCTGGGTATCATTGGGAAGCGCCTCCAGGATGCGTTTGGTGAAATGTTCGCACGTTTTCCAGTCTCGAGTTTTTGCCGCGGCATTGGCGCGGTCCCGATACCAGGCGGGCAGCGGCCAGATGATGCGCTGGATCTCAGTAGCTGCATTGAACGCGGCGAAGTGCTCCCTGGTGACCAGACCAGCCATCAGCACCTCCCACCCGAGCACCCGCCGAGGCTCTTTTTCGATAGCCAGCAAAGGATTGTCCAAGGCAACGGCCTTGCCTGCGAGAATGGTTTCAAAAAGAAAGTCCACGACAGACAGACATTCGTAAGCCTTGGCCGCAAGCCGCACATCCGCCTTGCGTGAGAGCACCCCGAGCCTGGCTTTGACCCGCGCGACATCATCCTCGGCGGAGGCTGTCTCCTTTGGCGTTCGTTTTTTTCCTGCCACGGCATGAAAGTAGAGTTCGAACACCAGCCACCCGGTCAAATACCGAGGTTCTTCCGGCCGCATCCGGGCCACTGTATCAAGCATGTCTGAAGCAGCGTTCAAGAATTCGTCAGAAAATGCCATGTTTTGCAGAATGCCGACCCGGCCTCGCATTTGATCGATGGAAAGAGAAGGAACTTGGCTGGCGATCGACGCGAGTTCCCTGCATTGAGCAGAAGAGACAAGCAGACTGAATGCGCGCTCGACGGGCTCCGGCTCCCCATGTGCCGCGGCCTGTGCCCGGTCATAGTGAGCGCGTGCCACGGCCAATTCCCGTTCCATCGCGGCGATGCGCTGGTCATCAGGCGGTTGGCGGTACAGTTCCTCCATGAAGACTTCAAAAGTCGGTGGCTCTTCTCCTGGTGCCGGGGCACCAACAGATCGCAGACAATACCGTGCGTTTGCTGCCGAGTAGGCTGCCAGCACAAGCATGGCCCGCCAGCAATTTGGGTCCAGTTCGAGGGCGCGCCGGGCTTCAGCCAGGGACTCTTTCTCGGAGCCGGCTCCTTCCAATGACAAACAATCGGCAAGCCAGGCATGGGCCAGAGCATCTTTGGGGCGTTTTTCACAATGTTCCCGCGCGAGGCTTACAGCGGCGGCTTGAAGCTTTCTAACTCTGTCCTTAGGCACCACACTCGCCGGACAGGCTGCGAGTGTCGCCATGCGGAAGCGGACTGCCATTGGATCCGCGGCTGTGGACAACGAATCCTCCAGTTCTTGAATTTCCGCATCGATACCTTGGTCACTATGCGCAAAGATGAATCCGCATGCGGAATCAATGCCGCACATCACGTCAAGCCTGCCGGATGGAAGCCGAACGAACGACAGCAACTCATGATCAGCCTTGGGTTCCGGCGTTTTCAACAGATATCTAACGCGATCCGCGAGTCCCTTGGCTTCGGGGTTCCGTCCCTGCCATTCCCGCTCCACGCGGCTGGCAACTTCAATTAAACGGCTGTCATCGTCCGCATTGGCATGGGACACAGCGGCCGAACCCAGGATAAGGACGCTGGCCATCAGGCTCATGCATAGATCCTGGACGCGATTCCTCACCTTGTTGACGTGGGGACACATGATTCGTAGCGAGGATTGAGTGTGCATTGTGTTACATGTATAAATTCAGTCTTCCCTCAGTCCTCCCAAGCCGCCTCCAATAACTGATCGGCAATGCTGCCATCGGCAGGAGCCCCCCCGCCGACCATCATTCCGGCCAGCACGATTCCGGTCACCGATGTGCGATAAACGGCCTTGTAAACCCAGCGGATTGTATCCTCCACGGTTGGAGATTCCCCCGCGTAGTGATGATTCTCGGGCTTGGACAAGGCTCGAAGCTCCAGCGCCTGCTGACGGTGCAGCAGACGGCCGGGGGGAATGTAGAAGCGGGTCTTTCGGTCACCCAAGTAAACGTACTCTGCCCCCAGGGTGCCCTGTGCTGGCAAACGATGCCCCTGTGGGCAGTAGGTCAGCGGACTCTTGCTTGCGATGTACCATACGACTTTTGCTTCTTGCTTGGATCTTTGCACGCAATGGCAAAGGAGCACACAGGTTAAAAAGACCATCACAGCCTGAGCAACGCGGTTGAGGTATAAGGCAGCATTCATCACGATGAGACAGAATAATCACGGATCTGTGGGCTCGCATCCTAAACACTCCATCAGAGTCGCAGGCATGGTCAGGATAGAGAGGACGGGCCAGACAAACACGGACGTCAATACATTCCGCTTCCTGTGGCTCGACGCGGGCATGTCATTGGTCACTTTGCGCGCTTCGCCAAGAAGAAGGCCTTCAGAGTATCGTGGCGTGCCTCCCACAGGCACAAAGAAGCGCCAGCCGTCGTTCTCGTCCACCACCCACAGCTCGCCGTGTTTCGCAGGGGACGCATGGCGCGGAAAGTCAGCTGGGACAAAGGATGGAGGGGTGCTGGAAATGCGTCGCCAGACTCCGGCGGAGTTCCAGGCGTCCTTTTCGTGATCGATGACACGGCTGAGATGCCAGCCACTCGGTGGGTAAGTTGAGGTGTCGTCCAGCTTGCTGTGACGGTACACACAACTGGAAAGAAACGTAGCAAGTATCGCTCCCGTGAAGACTGGATTCAGGTTCATGCTGTGACGTTTTGAATTTCAAGACCGGCGGACGACCTCTGTGTCCCGATCATGAATGACGGATGAGGGGGCATAAGTTGCAGCCAAGGATAAAATTGTCTGAATGGAATAAAGACCGGGCTGACATGGCTGGCGAACATCGTGTTGTCTTAGCATGTTAGCCAAGTCTGAGTTCCCAGCTTGAATGGCGATCAAAGAGCGCTGGCTTCAGAGGTGGCACTGGCGTTCACATCGGCACCTTTTGAGAGCAGATCGCGGGCGATGGCAATTGGGGCGGAATGCAGAGGCGTGAATCCTTCTTTGTTGACGCTCGCCACCTTCGCGCTGGTGCCTGAGACGTGCTTCTTGGCGTGTTTCACCATCGCCGGATACAAGCACACGACCGCTGCAGGCGGGATATTGCCTTCGTCATGCGGTGTGAGAACCGTATGGCAAAGCGAAGCCACTTTGCCAGGCGTGTCCTTGCCCTCCAGGGTGGTCAAATCGACCATCGACACGGCCAGCCTAAGTCCGAAGACCTTCGACTTCTTCTTGAGGCTGCGGGTGGTGAACTTCGCCACACGCTCCTCGATGCCGACGTGATCGACGGTGCCGATTTCATCAAACAAACGGCGGAGACTGGCGGGCGCTTTGGCGGCGGACATGCCGCGTATGAAGTCACGGACCGCCCCGGAACACAATCGCGAAGTTCTTCGTGACACCCGCCGCATGTCTTGTGCATGCTTCCGCATGTCCTGGCCTGTCCATCCCGCCCGCATCATCCGCGGTCATCGCGTCGCCTCCGGTTTGAATGGCGATCCGCGTTTCCCTGGCGGCACCGTGGCGATGCAGGTGCCGCACTTTGCCGCGCTCGGCCTTGATTTGAGCGGCTGCCATCCAGGCACGCTGAATGTGGACATCAGCCCCTGCACCTATCGCCTGCTGAAGCCCCGCCACACCTTCGAGCAGCTCAAGTGGCATCCGGTGGAGCCGGCGGAGACGTTTTCATTCTTTGACGCCCGACTGCTTCACGCGGGCAGGGCCCACGAGGTCCTCATCTATCTCCCGCATCCCGAGACGAAGCCCGAGCACTTCCAGGCTCCCACCACGCTCGAAATCCTCGCACCGTGGATCGACGGACTCGGCTACGAAACGGCCATCCAACTCGCCATCGATCCCGCGCAGATGATCCTCACCTCACCGGCAGCTTCTCCGTGAGCGGAATCTCCTGCCGCAGCGCTTTGCCAATCTGGCCGCTGAGCCAGAGGTAGTGATCGCTCGGCAACTCAGGCTCGGTGACAAAGCCGAGCGTGCCTTCGGGCACGCGTGAGGCCGTTTTGAAGATCGCCGTGCCTTCGTCCATCTCGTCAAACATCGCGATGTAGAGCATCGTCGCGCCACCGCGGAGGCGTTCGCGGGCCTGATGCCATAGGAACTGCCCGCCTAGCCGCGGCACTTGGTTCAACTTCGCTTCTTTGCCACGCAATTTCATGAGATTGGCCCAGCTAAAGCCGGGATAGAGCACCGGCAGGTAGTCCTGGCCGTGCTCGCGACACCACGCGGCATCCGCGACATGCACGTCGCCGATGTTTTTCGTCGCCGAGGCCGCGTCGTGGTAGCGACCCACGCTCCACGGGCTCAGGATGTCGGCTTTGCGTAGCACCTCGTGCAGCTTCGCATCGTTCACCGCATCACGGTTCAGCGTGCGCCAGCCCCAGGGGACTCCGGCCATCACGCAGAGTTTTCCAAACTGCGGGTTGTCATGCAAAAAGCGCAGCAGCGCGTGGCTTTCGTCCAGTGTGTAATCGCGACCGTCGTTGATGCCGATGCCCCAAACGGCCACCACCGGCTTTCCGGCATGCTTTTGATACGTGGGACTCTCCAACACCTTCAGCTCAGTGCGCAGGCGCTTCCAGTCCTGCATCACCACGCTCTCGAGCTCGCCTGCTCGCATGCCGCTGAGGTCATACATCACGCACCATGACCGGCCCTCGGCCTCCGCCGCAGCCCGCACGGCCGCCAGCACCGTGTCCGCATGCTTCCGTGACCTCGCATCACGCAGCACGCTGCCGAAACGCTGCAAAAACACGCCATCGAGGCCATGCTCACGCATCCAGGCAAAGTGCCGCCGCACCGTCTTCGGATGCGACGAGCGAAACACCTGAGCCGTGCTGCCGTCCGCGAACTTCAGCGGCGTGTCGATGCGCTCGTCCGCGTCGAGTTCCGACACATCCGGCCACAGGTCGATGTGGCACTGGCCCTGCTTGTCGAAGCCGTAATGCCGCCAGCCCATGCCTTCCCCATCCGCCGGCGTCACGAACCATCCCTGGTAACCACACATCACCTTCCCAAACAGCGACTCCGCCCCGCCCGCCACCTGGCAGGCGAGTACCCAAACGACAAAAATCAGCATGCACGGCTTCATCCTCGCCATATGAACGGCATTCCGCCTGCCGCCAAGGAGAGAACAGCCCCGCTACGCACGTTCCTCCCCGGCCAATTTCCAATTCTCAGTTTTCAGTTCTCAGTTTGCCATCCCTGCCGCCCACGCCGCGAATGAATCTAAACCTCCGCCCCGCCACTCTTACCGCTCTGGATGCTTTCCGTGCTCGAAGAGCCTCGCTGCTCCAAAAACGGGCATTGCTCTGCGCCCTCGCCATCGCGCTCGCGGCCATCGCGGTCATCGCGCTGCTCGATTTTGCCTGGCTCATGCCGGATGCCGTGCGCTCGTGGTTCACGCTCGCGGCCTACACCGCCGCCATCATCGCCGCGTGGAAGGTCTCGCTGCGCTTCATCTCGCAAGCGAAAGGCCTCGAAGGCGCCGCGAAGCTCATCGAGGTCGCCGAGCCCTCGCTGCGTGAGCGCATTTTGTCCGCCGTCGAACTTTCCGCCGACGGCGAAGTGAAGGACAGCGCGGAGTTCCGCCAGCGTTTGCAAGACGATGTCGCCCAGGCCATCGAAGGCGTCGATTGGGACAAGCGCCTGCCCTCGCGCTCGCTGAAGCCGTGGTTCCTCGCCGCGTTCGGCGTCGCCGCCGTCGTCGCAGGATTGTGCTTCGTGCCGATGCTGCATTTCCCGGGCTTCCTCGCCCGCGCCGCCGTGCCCTTCGCGAATTTCGAGCGCCCCGCCTCGCTCAAAATCACCATCGTCGAGCCCGCGCCCGCTTCCACGCTCGCGCCGATCGGCAGCGAGATGCCGCTCATCATCGAAACCGAGGGCGCAAAGGCCCCCGCGGCCACGCTCGAGGTCCTCGCGCCCGGCGGTCGCCCTCGCAAAATCGAGCTCAGCGCCTTCGGCACCACACGCTTCGAGGGCATCGTGCCCGTCGGCCAGACGGACGTGCAGTATCGCGTGCACGCCGCCGATGCCATCACGCCCTGGCACACGCTTTCGGCCCGCGCCCGTCCACGCATCGTCAGCTTCCAAAAAACCATCGTCCCACCGAGCTACACCGGCGCAAAGGAAACCACCCTCACCGAAGACCAAGGCGACCTCGAAGCCCTCGACGGCTCCACCATCAAACTCACGCTCACCGCCAACCAACCCATCAGCAAAGCCGACATCCTCCTCAACGCCGAGCTCGCTGAGAAAAAGACCATCACCGCCGAACTCGCCGTCAATACGGTCACCACCGTCATCAATGTCACTCCTGAGGCTTCCAGTTGGCTCGCCGCCCTCAAGTCCGCCGAAACCGGCTTCACCAACGAAGAAACCACCCCGTGGCGCATCACCACCATCCCCGATTTGCCGCCCACCGCGCAAATCAACGACCCCGCACAGCAGATCGAACTCCTCCCCGATGAAGCCGTGCGCCTCGCCGGCCTCGCCACCGACGACGTGGGCCTCGCCAGCGTGAAACTCGCGCACACCATCAACGCCGCGAAGTGGAGCGAAACCGATCTCCTCATCACCAAGGCCGCGAAAGAAGCCAACGTCACCCATTTGCTCCCACTCGCACCGCTCGGCGTGAAGGCCGGCGATGCGGTGCAGCTCAAACTCATCGCCACCGACCTTAAAGGCCAGAAGACCGAGTCACCCGCCGTGCGCGTCATCATCCTCGAGCGCACCATCGACCCGCGTCAGCGCGATTGGGCCGAAAGCCAGCGCCGACTCGCCCAACGCGCCGAATCCCTCGCCAAACAAGCCCGCGAGCTCACCAAGTCCGTCGATGCCGTGCGCAAGCAGGAAAAAAAAGACCCCGCGCAGGCTGATACCGCGCTCGCGAAGGCGCAAAGCGAGCTCGAGCAGGTCAAAGAGCAGTCCGAGCAGCTTTGGAACGATTTGAAGGAAGCCGCCAAGAACGCTCCGAACCAGCTCGATGCGAATGAAGCCCAGCTTCTCGCCGAAAAGATGGCGCAGCTCCGCCGCGAGGCCTTGCCGAAGCTCGAAGCCCTCGAAAAAGGCGACACCGAAAACCTCGAAGCCCTCAAAAAAGCCGCCCGCATCGCCGATGCAGACGCGGATGCCGTCGCGAGCGCCGCGAAGGCCTTCGCGAATGAAGACACCGCCAAAATTGCCGCGCAGGAAAGCCAGCAGCTCATGCGCCAGAGCAAGATGCTCACCGAAAACGCCCTGCCCGCCAATCGCGATGCCAATCAACGCCCGCAGTGGCAGGAGCAGCAGCGTGCACTCATGGCGCAGACCGAGGCCTTGAAGAAAGACCTCGCCCCGCTCGATGAAACGAGCCGTCAGCGTCATAGCGGCCAGCTCAAAAATCTCGACACGCAGCTCAACGAAACTGCCGCTGATCTCAACGCCTCGCTCGACAAGCCCGATCAAACCAAGAG
>JBKCXA010000608.1:0-12460 GCA_046316935.1 Prosthecobacter sp. | reverse complement strand
CTTCAGGCCACGCAGCTTTACGGCAAGCTCTTCGGAGAGAATGTCCTGGATGGTCTCCATCCCGGCACCGACATGGTGGATGCCGAGTTCCTCCAGGCTGACATTCCAAGTTTTGGAAAAGCCCTTTTTCTCCATGCGGGTGAGCACCGGCTCATCCTTGTAGCTCAGGCCCGCGATCAGCGTTTCGGTAGTCACGCCAGGAAGTGCCGCGATTCGGTCACAAAGATCATCCAAATGGCGTTCTGGCTCCTTGTAGCTGATCCAATCCAGGCGGGGCCGGACTTCGCTGCTGGGCCAGGGGCGGCCGAGCTGGAGCAGACCATCGCTCTGGCATTGCGAAAGGATGAGCGGATGGCGGTACTCGGACGCGTCAGGCGCGGCCAGGTAACGATTGCACACCGGCTGCGGGCCGAAGTCGATCAGTTCAAGTGGAGGTGCAGGGCAGAGCTGGCAGGATGACATAAGATCAGAAGTAAATGAATTCGTAGTCGCCGGTGTAGCCGAAGTGCTTGTAGAGCCAGATCCATTCGTCCACATCGAAGAAGGACTCGCAGGTCAGCGCCCAGCACTGGAGGTTGAAGAGTTCCTGCTCGTTGCGGTAGCTCTCGACCAGCAGGTAGCCTTGTTTGCCGACCCGCTCCATTTCTCCGAGGGCGGTTTGCAGCTCAAACAGGCGCAGGTTGTGCAAAGCATTCAGCGAGATGACGAGATCGAAATGCTTGTCCGGCCAAGGGAAGGCATCTTGGGCGCGTTGCTTCACCAAGGTGGCCTTCAGCTCAGGATGCACATTGGCGAGGCCGTGGTCGGAGACATCCATGCCGTAAATCTCCAGGCCGGGTTCAATCAACTGCATCTCATAGAGCAGAAAGCCTTTGCCGCAGCCCACGTCGAGGACGCGGGAGCCAGCTTTGAGTCCGTAGGTTTCGATCAACGCCTTCGCCACGGGGGCCCAGCGGCCGGCGAGGTATTTGTAGCCGCCGTAGCCAAAACGGCGGTCGCCATCCCAATAGTCGAATTCGTATTCCTTGGCCTTCACCATGCAGGCGACTTTGTCGTCGCACATGCGTTCGATGTAGTTGCGGGCGGTGGCCTTGTGGAGAGGCGTGACGAAGTTGCGGAGCTGGGCCATGGTCAAAGGTGGGAAAGGCTTTTCTGGAGCATGCGGCGGGATTTTTCGAGCTGCGCATCGCGGCGGTCTTGCAGGCCGGCGAACTTGCGGCGCTCCGCATCGGTTTTCAGGAACTCATTGAGAAGGATGCAGGCCCATTTGGCAGCGTGGAGAGGCAGGAGTTGGTGAAAACGTTCTCCAAGCCCGGCTTCCCCGGTTGTCTGAGTCATGGCGCTGACGAATCGCTCCGCGTGCTCAATGCCCACGGGCACTTGTGGCTGGCAAAAGTAGTCGCAGAGCAGCTTCGCGGCGTCATCCCAGCCGGCGTACTCGAAGTCGAGGAACCACAGTCGGCCTTCCGCGTCCTTCAGCGCATTGTGAAAGCCGAAATCGGAAGGAGAAAGCACCTTTGGCGGCGGCGTGGAGGTCGCTGGAATGCTGGCGATGATCTTCTGACACTGCGGAGCCAGTTCATCCTGCACATAAGCGCGGAAGGCGGCGTGGTCGCTCTCCGCGTTCACCAAACGGTCCACACGACGCTGGAGCAGGGCGATGTGCTCCAGCATGGTCGGACAGGCGTCTGCGGCCAGGGCGATATTTTGCGCGGCGGGATGCTCGCGGCGGGTTTGCAGCGCGCAGATCCATTCGATGCATTGATCGACATCGGCGGCAGTGACTTCCTCGGTGGCGAGCTTGCGGCCATGAATCACGCTGAAGGCTCCGAGCCGGCTTTCCGCATCCCAGGCGAGCGGTTTGGCGGTCTGCGGCAGATCGAGCTGGTAAAACCGCTGCTCGGCCGCAAAACGATCCCGCAGGTCAACGGTGCTATGGTGATAGGCTTTGACCATCACCTCGCCGGAGCCTCCACGTGCATGATGAATGCGATTGTTGGCTCCTCCGCTGACGGGAGCGAGCCTCAATGGAACCTCGCCGAGCACCTGATGCGAGAGAGAGACGACAGCGGGGCTGGCGAGCAGTTCGGTGGTGATTTGTTCCCAGCTTCCGGCGGAGCGAAGTCCATTTTCGGGCTTGGCGGTGAGGCAGGGATCGAAGTGAATGCGCTCGACGCCCGCAGGAAAGCCGGGATCGAGCAAAAACTCGGGCAGATCGTCGATGAAGTGCGTGCAGCCCGCGGTGCCGATGCGCTGATGCTTGGACTCCTTGGTGAGTTCGAGGAAGACCTGATCACGGCGGATGCCGATGCGGGCCGGATCGAAGAGACCGTTCGCCTCCAGCCAGCCCCAAGCGGCGGCGTGCAGATCATGCTGCTCACCGAGGAAGGGATGCTTCGTTTTGTGGCTGATGATGCGAACTTCGATGCCTTGTTGAACAGCAGCGCGGAAAAAGTCGAGCACGCCGGGGTAGGCTTGGGCGTCGATCAGACGCGGGCCATAGACGTAACCCTGCATCTCAGTCCAGTCCGGTTCGCGGCCGATCTGGCGCAGATGGTTTCTCACCGTGGTTTTATCCTGCGGGAGATCCGCGGGGATCAACCCGCGCTCCAACGCCACGCGGTGGAAGATGCCGTCGTAGCAGACGATCGTGTTGTCGAAATCAACGCCGATGATCATGCCGGGCGCAGAAGTGACTCGATTCGTCCGGCGATGCCTTCGGCGGTGAGGCCGTAATGCTCGCGGGCTTCCTCCTGCTCGCAGGTGAGGTGCAAAAACTCGTCCGGCGTGCCGAGACGCACCAGGCGGCCCTTCAATTCGGGATGATCGGCCTTCCACTCAGCCACGGAGCCGCCAAGACCGCCAAGGATGCTATGTTCCTCCAGCGTGGCGACGACTTTGAAGGCCGAAAAGACCTCATGGAGGCATGTTGCATCGAGAGGCTTCAACGTGGGAAAACTGACCACACGGGTCGAAATGCCCTTCGCAGCTAGTTTTTCCGCTGCAGCCACAGCTTCGGACAAAACGGTGCCGAGGCTCAAAATGCAGGCTTCCGTGCCTTCGCGGAGCGTGATGGACTTTCCGAAGGTCAGAGCAGGCACCTCGGCATGCATCTCCGGCTCGCCTTTCTTGCCGATGCGGAGATAGACGGGGCCGTTTTGATTCAAACTGTCTCGCAGCAGTGCTCGAAGCTCCGGCGCATCCGCCGGTCCGCCGACGGTGAGGCCGGGAAGCAGTCGCAGCATGCCCATTTCTTCACAGGAATGATGAGTGCCCCCCAGCGAGGCATACGAGAGGCCCGAGCCAGTGCCCACGACCGTGACCGGCAGATGATGGTAGCAAAGATCCACGCGGATCTGCTCCATGCAGCGGTAGGTGATGAAGGGCGTGATGGTGTAGCAGAAGGGGCGCAGGCCGCTCTGGGCCATGCCAGCTGCCACGCCGATCATGTTCGCCTCCGCCACGCCACAGTTATAAAAGCGGTCGGGGAACTCCGCCTTGAGCTTGTCAAAGAGGCGGTTGCCGATGTCGGCGGAGAGCAGCACCACACGCGGGTCTTTCCGCGCCAGGGCGAGCATCTCGTCTGCAAATGCGTTTCTCATAGAAGTCCGAGTTCTTTCTTGGCGGCCTCCACCTCGGCGGCTTTCGGGACGCGGTAGTGCCAGTTGTTGTCATCCTCCATGAAGGAAACACCCTTGCCCTTCACGGTATTGGCAATGATCGCGGTCGGCTTGCCAGGTTCTTGTTTGGAGCGGTCGAGCGCATCGACGAGCGCCGCGATGTCATGACCGTCGATCTCGACAGCCTTCCAGCCAAAGGCGGCCCATTTTTCACGCAGCGGGCTGAGTTGCATGACCTCGTTCGAGCGGCCGGTGGCCTGCCATTTGTTGTAATCGACGACGACGGTGAGGTTTTGAAGTTGGCGTGCGGCGGCAAACATCGCGGCCTCCCACACGGTGCCCTCATTGCACTCGCCATCGCTCACACAGACGAGCACCTGATAATCGTGTTTTTGAATCTGCGCCGCCAGAGCGTGTCCGGCACCGACGGGAAGCCCGTGACCGAGAGAGCCGGTGGCAAGCTCCACGCCGGGAGCACAGCCGGGAGCCGGCTGCTCAGCGAGCGGTGCTCCGTGTGTGGCGAAGGTGTCGAGCCAGTCTTTGCTAAAGAAGCCACGCTCGGCGAGCACGGCATACAGGGCGCTGGCGGCGTGGCCTTTGCTCAAGATGAAACGGTCACGCAGCGGATCGGCGGCCTTCGAGGCATCAAGCCTCAAAATGCGCCAATAGGCAGCCACGAGGATGTCGATGCACGACATCGCGGAGGCGAGATGCGCCGCGCCGGAGGCAGCGACCATCTCGATGACCTTGCCACGCATCCGCGCGGCGATTTTTTGGAGTTCAACGATGTCGGTTTCGGCCATGAGAGCGGATCAGAAGTGGATGATGCTGTGAATCGTCTCGCCACTGCGCATGCGGGCGATGCCGTCGTTGACCTCTTCGAGCTTCAAACGATGCGAAATCATGCCTTTCGGGTCGAAGAGGCCGTTTTCGATCATGCGGAGCTGGCGGGGGATGTCGATGGCGGGCTGGCTGCTGCCGCCCTCGGAGCCGGTGAGCTCTTTGCCGAAGTGGAATTGCAGCGTGTTGATCGAGATCGTCTTGTCCCAAGGCATGACGCCGATGCCGACGCAGCGGCCTTTGGGAGCCGTGAGCGCCAGCGCCTCCTGGAGCACGGCGGGATTGCCAGTGCCGTCGATCACGACATCTGCCTTGCCTTTGAGGATCTCTTCGGCAGTGGCGCGGAAATCGGGCGTGGTCTTCGAGTTGATGGTGTGCGTGGCTCCAAACTCCTTCGCCTTCGCCAGCTTATGATCGAAAAGATCGACCGCGATGACCGGGCAGGCACCGGAAAGCGAAGCACCAAGCACCGCACCCAGGCCGATGCCGCCGACGCCGATGATGACGACCGATTCGCCGAGGCGCACACGGGCATCATTCGTGACGGTGCCGAAGCCAGTGGTCAGCGTATCGGCGAAAAGGCAGCAAAGCTCAAAATCGGTGTCTTTCGGCACCACCGTGAGGCGGTTCTCCGCGACGATGCTGAGCCGCTGGAAAGTGGTGATGGCTCCGGCGTTGGTTTTTTTGCCGTTCCAATCATAGACCGGAGGTTTGGGCTGGAGGCCGAGACCGGGACGCCAATGCATGACGACGCGATCACCGGGTTTCACATGGGTGACCTCGGGCCCCACTTCGAGCACGGTGCCGCCGCCTTCATGCCCGAGGAGATGCGGCAGCCAGCGGTCTGGACCTGTCACGCCGTCGATCTCGCCGATCTGCGAGCCGCAGATGCGTGTGGCGGCAATTTCGACGAGCACCTGGCCGAAACGAAGCGGTGGAATCTCGACCTCGTCGATGACGAGAGGTTTTTTTTGCTCCACCAGGATGGCTGCGGGTGTTTTCATCGAAAAAGCGGTCGTGGGAGATTAGACGAGGTCGCCGGTTTGGATGAGCTTCATCATCCATTTCACGGTGTGGGACTTCTCGTTGTCCTTCAGCACACCCTGCTGGTAGAGCTCGATCATCTCGCGAATGGCCTGGCCCACGCTGCGCTTCGGTTTGAAGCCGGTGGCTAGCAACTTGCTGGAGTCGAGACGGTAGCTGCGCGGATCGTTGGACTCGCTGACAATGACCTCGGCAGGGATGATTTCCGTCACGCGGTTGGCGATCTCGAGGATGGAGATGTTTTCAAAGCCCGCGTTGTAGCAACCGGAGGCGATCTGCGGGTTGGCGAGCAGGTGCATGTACACATCAATAAGGTCGAGGATGTGGATGTTCGGGCGGGTCTGATCGCCACCGAAGACCGTGATGCGCTTGTTTTGCAGGGCCTGGAAGGTCAGCATGTTCACGGCAACATCGAGGCGCATGCGCGGTGAGAAGCCGCAAACGGTGGCGGGACGCACGCAATGGACCTGCATCTTGTCTGCGTAGCTGAGCAGCACACGCTCGGCGACCATCTTGGTCTTGTTGTAAACGGAGATGGGCACCAATTCGAGTTCCTCAGTGACGCGGTCTTCGGACTTGAGGCCGTAAACGCTGCCAGAGGAGGCGAAGACGAAGTGCTTCACACCTTTGCGCACGCATTGATCGGCCATCTGCATGGCAGCGAGGACGTTCACCTCCCAGGAGAGAGTCGGCTCGAGATCGACGGCGGGATCATTGGCAATGTTCGCGAGGTGGAAAACGGTGTCCATGCCGTCGAGCGGGATGGATTCGAGGTTGCGGATGTTGCCTTTGACGACGGTCAGAGAAGGATGCGCCTCAAGATGATTGCCGAACCACTGGGTGTCGAAAACGGTGACTTTGTGCCCGGCTTCGAGGAGGGCGCGAGTGAGGAGGGTGCCAGTGTAGCCGCAGCCGCCGGTGACGAGGATGTTCTTCATTATTGGATGTTAGGTTGGGAATTTATCAGGCTTTGTGGATGTAGTTGAGCGGCAGGTTTTTGAGCACTTCGAAATGCTCCTTGGCCCAGGCCACGGTCTGGTCGATGCCTGCCTCAAGCGAGACACGGTCCTGCCAGCCAAACTCGGCACGCACTTTGGCCGCGTCGAGCAGGTAGGCGGCGTCTTTGCCATCACGCTCGGGGGCTTCCTCAGTATGCTTGGCGAAGTCCTCCCCCATGCGCTCGCACACGAGCTTCACGAGATCGCGAATGCTGATGAAGCGGTCCGTGCTGATGTGGTAGATGCTGCCGGGCTGCGCCTTCTGCGCGATGTCCCAGGTGGCGGAGGCGACATCGTCAATGTGAATGAAACTGCGCACGGAATGGCCGCCACCGTGAAGCTGGAGCTTTTTGCCAGTGAGGATGGCCATCACCATGCGCGGAATGACGCGGTAGAGCTGCTGGCCGGGGCCATACACATTCGCGGCGCGGGTCCAGACGACCGGGAAACGGTAGTTTTCGAGGAAGTTGTGCAGGCTCAGGTCGCAAGCGGCGCGGGAGGTGGCATAGGGCGTGCTGGGATTGTAGCTGCGGGTCTCCTTGAGCAGGCCGTCCGTGCTGCCGTAAACCTCGGGGGTGGAGATGTGAACGTACTTTTGCAGCGACGGCAGCTTACGAAGGCGGTCATGCAGCATGATGTTCGCCACGGTGTTGGTCATGTACCAGTCCTCGGGTTTCAGCCAGCTTTCGGCGACCATGCCTTGCGCGGCGAAGTTGATGACCTGGGTCACTTCCAGATCGGCGGCAAGCTTCACCAACGCATCGAGGTTTTTCCTCAAATCGAGCTGATGAAACCGGTAACTGGAACCGTCGGCAGCCGAATCCCATGAATAAGGGCGAAAAGGCAGCTCAGGCTCCGCCGAGCGACTGGCTCCAACAACCTCCAAACCGGGTTGTTTGAGCAGATAACGGACGAAACTGGCTCCTGAGAAGGAATTGCTGCCGATGACGAGAATGCGCTGGGACATGAAGGGAGACTTAGATTAGCATTTGGTGCCGTTAAGGGCGGAGATGTGGCGCATGATCATGTGCCCGACGACGATTTGGAGGTCCTCGAAGATCTGCATGTCGTTGAGGGCGAAGTGAATCACATGATCGGCCTTGTGCAGTGCCTTGCCGCCGTCAAAACCAAGGATGGCCACAGAAGTGACGCCCTGTGCCTTGGCCTCATCGAGCACCGCGAGGATATTGGGCGAGTTACCGCTGCCGGAAAGAACGATGAGCAGATCACCCGGCTCAGCGAGCACGCGGAGCTGCTGGGAGAAAATGACCTCGTAGGACAGGTCATTTCCGATGCAGCTCAGCACACCGACATTGGCAGGGAGGGCATTCGCCCGGATGGCATTGCGCGTACCTTTGAACATGGCGGCGGTGAAATCATTCGCGATGTGCAGGGCATTGGCCGCGCTACCGCCGTTGCCGCAGATAAAGACCTGCTTCCGCTGCTTGCGGGCGTTTTCGACGAGATGGGCGAGCTTTTCCACGCCGCTCCAGTCCATGCTGGCGGTGAATTGGGAGAGCTTAACGGCGTAATCTTCGAAGGTGTTCATGATTTGGAGGTTTTCTTAGCCCAATCCCGCCACTCGGCAAACATTGTCCGCGATGTGCTGACCAATGGCGAGACTGGCGGTGGCACCCGGGCTGGGGGCATTGATGACGTGGAGAGCATGCTCACGCTCGATGAAGTCGAAATCCTGCACCAAGGTGCCGTCGGGAGTCATCGCCTGGGCGCGGACACCTGCGCCGCCATCCATCAAATCTCCCTCCTGAACCTCGGGAGTCAGTTTTTGAAGCTCCCGGCAAAACCGGCTCTTGCTGAGAGAGGTGTGGAGCTCACGTGCGCACATCTTGGGATGAGCGGCCAGGAAGCGCCAAAGACCAGGAAAGGTCAGCGCCTCGCCGAGGTCACGCAGATTCACATCGGTGGCCTTGTAGCCTTCACGTGCGAGGGCGAGCACGGCGTTCGGCCCAGCCTCCACGCCGCCGTGGATGAGGCGGGTGAGGTGCACGCCGAGGAAGGGGAAGGTGGGATCAGGAACCGGGTAGATGAGCTTTTTGAGCCTGGTCGCCATTTGTGGACGGAGTTGAAAATATTCACCACGAAAGGGCACGATCATGGTGGCAGGATTTTCTCCCGCCATGCGGGCCACGCGGTCACTGTGCAGCCCTGCGCAGTTGACGAGGAAATCGAATGGTTCCTCCCTCTCGTCGCTGATGAAGGTCCACTCACCCGACTGGAGTCGTAACTCGCGAACACGGCATGACAGCCTAAGTTGCACGCCCAAGCCAGCGAGGACGCTTTTCATGGCCTCGACCACCTGCTTGTAGTCCACGATGCCTTCTTCGGGCACATGGACAGCCGCGATGCCGGATGCCATGGGTTCCATTTCCCTGAGTTGCTCCGGTCCTAGGCGCTCCATGCCGCTGAGACCGTTTGCCGAGCCGCGCTCGATGAGCGTTTTCAGGCGGCCTTCCTCGACCTCATTCGTGGCGACGACCACTTTTCCGCAGATGTTGTGGCTGACGCCGTGCTCCTGGCAGAAGGCGGTCATCTCTCGGATGCCCTGCACGGCCAGCCGGGCCTTGAGCGAGCCGGGCTTGTAGTAGAGGCCCGCATGCAAAACGCCGCTGTTGTGGGTGGATTGGTGCTGACCGGGAGCAGATTCCTTCTCCCAGACAACCACCTCAGCCTCTGGCAGCCTGCGTTTGAGTTTGATGGCGGTGGCAAGCCCCACAAGGCCACCTCCGATGATGCCAAAACGCCTACCTTTCATGCAAACAAACTCGTTCGGACTAGCTGCCGCCCTCGGTGCAAGCACCGTTGGCGGTTAAACAGTGGTGAATGCCTGTTCAAGGAAACAGACAGGTGCGGGCCAACGGCAGTTGTGGTGGCCTCAGCCACCAAGCCATGCTCTAATCCTCGGACACGAGCATCAACGACGTCGGAGCCAAGCACCCGGCCAATGGGTGATCTGGAAATCGAGCGTGCTTTCGTTGAAGAAGAAGGGCGGCCTAGTCAGCTCGAACTCGGGGTGAGCGGCGGCAAACTCGCGGGCGGCGGTGGTGGGATTGTCCTCGACCCATGAAGGCGTGCCCCGAGGTGCATCATAAACCTCTCCCATGACACCATCCGTCGCCACGATGTAGGACCCCGGCGAAACGAGGTCGCAGTAGGCCTCGAGCTCGGCGCGGACGTGATCCCTAAGGTGATTGGAATCCAGGATGACGAGCACTTTCTCCCCGGGCTGGATCATGGCCTTGGCCTGAGCGACGGTTTCCGGGGCGATGGACGAGCCTTCGATGAGCGAAATGCGGTCAAACAGAGGGTGAGCCTCGATGGCCGCCCGGTTGTGAGGGCGGATTTCGATGTCGATGCCGATGACACGGCCCTGGCGGCGCATGGCCTCGAAAAGAGAGGCGTAAAGGATGAGCGAGCCGCCGTGGGCCACGCCCGTTTCGAGAATGACATCCGGCTTCAAGTCGAAAATCACCTCCTGCATGCGCATGACATCCTCCGGGAGCTGGATCACCGGGCGCCCCATCCAGGAGAAAGTGTAGGGATACTTGGCGTTCCAACCAGTCTTGACCCACAGATCGGAGATGATCTTGAAGGCGGCGTCGCTGTAAAGCGGCATTACTTTTTCTCCTTCCTGAGTGTGTTGAATCAGCTTGTCGCTATCAGTGTCGATGTGCAATTGCATGGTGGTATTCAGTGTGAAAGGAGGGACGGAGACAGACCCATGCTCGCGAGGGTCTGCCTGATTTCGGGCAGGTAGTTCGGGTTTGCGACAAAAATCACAGGGACCTGATGATTCCTCAGGTCCCTGGGACTGATGACAGGGGTGCCCGTGCCCGGGATGTGCATGCCCTGCTTGGCTGGATTGGAGTCGATGACAAAAGCCGGTGGCATCTCTTCCATTGAGTTGACCAGGGTGACCCCTTTGGCGCCCGCCCCCCAGATGGCCCAGCCATTGAGCGCACCGGCAGCAACCAAGGAATCCACCAGCGCCCTGTGTGCTCCGGCCATGGCCGTGGCAAAACCGTCAAGCAGAGGTTCTGGATGCGCCGGGGGGGGGACTTTGCCATCGGTTCGCCTGCGAAGCTCCAAAGCCTGGTACTGGCCGTCAAAAACAAGCCGCTGATCCAGCACCTCAAACCCCGCAAGCTCCACCAAATGCCTGAGATTCTTGGTGGTGAAATAATTGCAATGCTCGTAAAAGACATCCCAGAAGGCCTTCTGCTCCACGATCCATTCAAAGGCGGGCGTTTCGATGTAAACAGCACTCCCGCCTCCTGCATCCGCAAGCCGCCAGAGCAATCGCAAGAACTCGTGGATGTCCGGCACATGCTCGATCACATGGCGGCATATCACGAGGTTTATCCTCTCCTGCACATCCTCAGGTGTCACATAACGCTGCCGGAACGTCACCCTTCCGCCGTTCGGCGTGCCTTCGATCTCGCACGAAGTGTCGTAACCGATACCCCGGCAGCCGTACTGTTCGCAGAGCATCTTGAGAAAGGCACCCTTGCCGCAGCCGACTTCGAGGACCGCCCCTCCGGCCAGCTCGTGTTTCGCGGCCAGATCATAGGCGGTCTGGCGGCACATCTCCGAAAAGATCGGCGAGAAGTTCTGGCCGTTCTCATAATCCTTGTCATAAGCAAAGGCGGATGAGTCAAAGATTTCGTTGTAGATCAGGCCACAGTCCCGGCATTCCCGCAGCCGGATATCCCTTCTAGGAACGCTCCGGGCCTGTTCAGGGGTCGCAAACCGGTAGTTAAGAATCACCGGCCTGCGCAGCAGTGTCAGCTCACAACCCAGCGACTCCGACAAACAACCTGGACATCGGTTTCGGGAAGGGGGCTTGGACGTTTCCGCAGAGGACATTTGATGTCTTAGTAGGAGCTATTTAACATGTCAATTACTGGCTGGCGTCATAACAGGCTTCCACCAGTTTCCCCACCCCCTCGTCGAGCGTCACCCGTGGCAGCCAGCCGGTCTTTCTCAAACGTTCCGCGCAGGCCACGATGACCGGCATTCCATCCGGCGGCACGCCCTCCGCCGCCCTGACAAGGCCTTCATCGACCCCCAGAACCCGGGCTATCCGGCGGCCGAGCTCGGCGAGCGTGATGCCTCCCCCTGTACCTACATTGTAAGGCCCCGTCAATTTCCCTTCCACGACACGGAGCATGGCCGACGCAGCATCCCCCACCTCAATGTAATCCCTGATGCTGTCCGGAGCATTCAGCAACAATGGAAGCCCCTCTCTCAACCTTTTTACAGCCAGGCTCGTCAGACGTTTGGGATGCTCCCCGGCTCCATAGGGAAAAAAAATGCGAAACCATGCCGAAGTCTTCGGTGAGCAAGCCCGCAGCCACTCGAACAGCTCGACCTTTGCCTTTGAGTATGGAAACTGAGGGCTAAGCGGTGAGACCTCCTCGATCAAAGGTTTTTCGGACGGCGCATACTCTATACAGGTGCCTGTTCCGGCCACATAAGGCACGCCGAGGTCGAAGAGACGCTGAAACCACGCCTTGCTCTGCTCGAGCCACACTTCATTTTCGGGTGAGTTCAAATACACCCCAGGCTCCGCCGTCCAGGCGAGGTGTAAAGCAGCATCAGGAGCGAACCGCACGACTTTGTCCCACGGTGTCTCCAACAGATTCCCGGCTGCAATTTCGACGCCAGGGATATCGAGAGCCGCTGGATTCCGCACCAAGGCCAGAAGCTGATGCCCCCGCGCTACCGCCTGCTGGCAAAATGCCCGCCCTATGAAGCCGGTGGCACCTGTGACGAAGATTCTCATGCCAGTTCCCCCAAACCGGGAAGCGAGGCATCCCGTGGCGACAGATTGATCACCGGCAGAGGCCAGTTGACGCCCGTTTTTGCATCCCGGCAGTTCAGCCCGCGGGCCATCTCCGGAACATAAAACTCGGACATGAGATAAAAAAGCTCACAAGC
>JBKCXA010000607.1:0-5122 GCA_046316935.1 Prosthecobacter sp. | reverse complement strand
TCGGGGGTGAAGGGGCCGCCGGGGCAGCTGATGCTGCTCTGATCCCGCTGGAAGTGCAGCTGCTTCGACGGTTCCTCACGAGGATCGAGCATGTAAAAGATGGGGCCGAGCTTTGGATCATTGGTGGAGCCATCGAGGTCTCCACCATTGATCCAAAGCTCGGCCCCATCTTTTACCTGCTCGATCCGCGTGAGGACCCGTCGAAGCCGCTGCACTTCCAGCGGGATCAGAGCTGCCTGAGCTGCCACGGCGGCCCCTTCACGCCCGAAGTGCCCGGTGTGCTTGTGCGCTCCGTTTTCCCCGGCCCGGAAGGTCATCCCATCATGAGCCAGGGCAGCACCGTCGTCGATACCACCACGCCCTTCAGCGATCGCTGGGGCGGCTGGTATGTCACCGGCCGGCATGGCGATGTGCTTCATCGCGGGAATGTGACCGCCATTGAAAACAAGGACCAGAGCGTGGACATCGATTTCAAGGCTGGCGCGAATGTCTCCAGCCTCAAGAAGTTCTTCGACACCACGCCCTACAAGCGCAAGACGAGCGACATCGTGGCCCTCATGGTGCTGGAGCATCAGACCAGCGTGCAAAACGTGCTCACCAAGGCCAACCACACCTCCCTGCGGGCCATGCACATGCAGACGAGCCTCCAACGTGAGCTCGGTGAAAAGATCACGCCCGAGCCTGTGGGCACCGCCCGCCGCATCATCGATCATTGCGCCGAGGACGTGCTCGATGCGCTGCTCTTCAAAGACGAGGCCGCTTTGCCCGAAGGTGGCATCGAGGGCGATCCCGCCTTCCAGACCGCCTTCGTCAAAAAAGCCCCGCAAAGCAGCGATGGCCGCAGTTTGAAGGACTTCCAGCTCCTCAACCGCCTCTTCAAGCATCGCTGCAGCTACATGATCTACTCGCTCACCTTCCAGCACCTCACCGCACCGCTGAAGGAAACCGTGCTCGCCCGTCTCTGGAACGTGCTCGATGGCAAAGACGCCGCCGGCAGCTACGCCTACCTCGGCGAAAGCGAACGCGGCCACATCCGCCGCATCCTCGCCGAGACCCTCCCCGGTGCGCCGAAGGAATGGAAGAAGACGCTCGCGGTGAAGTGAGTCTCGGATGTCTCACGACGAGGACTGCACCACCCGCGCCCCGCGCTGCCAGGTGAAATAGGACCACACCCAGTGCAGGAACACCGAGGCACGATTCCGCATGCCCATCAGGAAGAGCAGATGCACAAACAGCCACATCAGCCACGCGATGAAGCCTTTGACCTGCATCCCGGCAAAGCTCACCACCGCCGCGCTGCGGCCAATGGTGGCCATGCTGCCCTTGTCCCAGTAGCCAAACGCGGGTCGTGAATCTCCCAGCGGCTCTTCGAGGATCGTCTTGGCGATGAACTGCCCCATCTGAATCGCCGCCGGACACACGCCCGGCACTTTCACGCCGTTTTTGTCCGTCAAACTCGCGATGTCTCCCGCCGCGAAGACCTCGGGATGACCCGGCAGGCTCAAATCCGGCCGCACCTCGATGCGCCCGCCGCGATCCAGCGGGATGCCCGCCAGTGTCCGCGTGACCTCGCTGGCCTCCACGCCTGCGCCCCACACCACGAGGTCCGTTTCGAGACGCTGATCCCCCGCGAGCACAAAGCCCGCGCCCACATCCTTCACCGGGCAGTTGAGGTGAACGGTCACCCCCATGCGTTCGAGACGCTTGCGAGTGTATTCGGGCAGCTCGCCGGGAAACATCGGCAGCAGCTTCGATCCCGCTTCGATGAGATGCACGCGTGCCTGCGCCGGATCGATGCGGCGAAAATCATCCTTGAGCACCACATTCGCCAGTTCCGCCAGCGAACCGGCCATCTCCACCCCCGTCGGTCCACCACCCACGACCACCATCGTCAGCAGTCGCTCGACTTCCGCCGGATCGGTGGACGACTCCGCCTTTTCAAAAGCCAGCAGCACCTTCCGGCGGATCGCCATCGCATCGTCGAGGCTTTTGAGTCCCAGCGTGTGCGGCTCCCACTCGGGATGCCCGAAGTAGCTCGTCTTCGCCCCCATGGCGATCACGAGGAAATCATAATCCAGCACGCGGTCCTTCAAATGCACCTGCCGCGCCTCCACGTCGATGCTTGTGACCTCGTTCATGATCGTCGTGACGTTTTTGTGCTCCGAAAGGATCGAGCGCAGCGGCTGCGCGATCTCCGTCATCGCCAGCCCGCCCGTGGCGACCTGATACAGCAGCGGCTGAAACAGGTGATGATTCCAGCGATCCACCAGCGTCACGCGAAAGCGCTCATCATCGAGACCTTTGGCACAGGCGAGACCGGCAAAGCCGCCCCCGAGGATGATCACATGTATTTCACTCATCGGGTTATTTCAGCTCAATGTTATCAATCAACCTCGCCGAGCCGAAAAACACCGCCACGGCGATCAAAACAAGCTCGGTGGCTTCGGTGGGCGTTTGCAGCGTGGCGGCATCGACGACCTCCACATAGTCCACGCGGCCCGCAGGAGCCTCAGCAGCGATTTGATCGAGGACAAGGCGTTGGAGCGCTTTGCCGTCCCGCTCACCACCTTTGACGTAAGCCTCACGAGCTTTCATGAGCGCCGCACGGAGCACCGGGGCCTGCGCACGCTCTTCCTCGGTGAGATAGCGGTTCCGGCTGCTCATCGCCAGGCCATCGGCCTCACGCACGGTCTCGATGCCGTGGATGACCACATTGAAATCGAGATCACGAACGAGGCGGCGGATGATGGCGAGCTGCTGGTAATCTTTTTTGCCAAACACCGCGTCATCCGGCTGCACGAGGTTGAACAGCTTGGCCACGATGGTGCAGACGCCGTCGAAGTGACCGGGGCGGCTGGCTCCGCAAAGCGTCTTCGACAGGCTGGTCTCGAAAAGCTGGATGCTGCGATCCGCCAGATACAGATCCTCAGCCTTCGGGGCGAAGATGGCATCCGCTCCGTTGTCGCGGCAGAGGCCGAGGTCCTCAATCAGCGTGCGGGGATACTTCGAGAAATCCTCCCCGGGCCCGAACTGCGTGGGATTCACGAAGATGCTGACGATGACATTGCCTGCCTGCCCCGCCAGCTCGCGAGCAGCACGGATGAGAGCCGCATGGCCCTCATGAAGCGCCCCCATGGTAGGGACGAAGACACAGCGAGTGCCGCGATTGATGCTCGTCCAGGAGCGAAGCTGACGGACGTTGTTGATGATGTTCATGATTTGAGATCGCGGGATTCAAACACCGCGTAGCCGAGGGTGAAGAGAGTGATGTTGGTGGCGAAAACGACCGCGAAGCCCCGGAAGACGAGCGGCCAGTCGATGGTCTCGGCCAGCAGACGCGTCCAGGCCGCCATGTGGCGGGTGATGAGCAGGTGCTGGTAGCTTTCCATGAAGCCGCTGTTTCGCAGGATGAAATCGACGAGGATGTAGGAGAGCGCCCCGATGGTGGCGGCGGCCGGTTTGATGGGAAAGCAGGAGAGGAAAAAGGCGATGCTGGCCATGGCCGTCATGCTCAAGCCAAGGCCCAGCATGGCAAAAGCGTAGCGCTTGATGCCCTCATCCCAGTCGTAAAAGGACACGATGTCCATGTCCATGATGAGCACGCAGAAGCCACCGCCCCAGCCGCGAAGCGCGAGGCCTAGAATGAAAGCCGTCCAAGCGAGAAACTGGATCAAAAAGAAGGCGTAGCAGAAGCAGGTCAGGTATTTCAGCAGCAGCACGCGAAAACGCGTCACCGGCCGGGCCAGCAAGAGGCGCAAATGACCGTCCTCGCCTTCCTTCGCCACGATGTCACCCGCCACGAGCGTGAGGTACAACGCTCCCAGGAAGAAAACAGACATCGAGACAACGATGAGGGACACAGTGAGCGCCGAGAAGTAGTAATCCATGTTCTCACCGGACCCGACGATGGCCTTCTGCACCGGTCCGAGGCCCTTCACCTTGATAAGCCAAAGGATGAGCAGCTCCAGCAGCACAAAAGCCCCGAAGCCGATGTAGGTGCGGCGGCGGGCGAAGAGCTTCAGCAGCTCACCGCGCCATTGCTGGAAGAACAAAATCATCAAGGCCCATCATGCAGGCTCCACGCCCACAGGCAAGGCTCACGCCAGCAAATCCTTCACCACATGCCCGTGGATGTCCGTGAGGCGGTAATCGCGACCTTGGAAGCGATACGTCAGCCGTTCGTGATCGAAACCGAGTAGGTGCATCACCGTCGCTTGGAAATCGTGCACGTGGACTTTGTTCTCCGCGATGCTGAAACCGAGCTCATCGGTGCTGCCGTAGTCGAAGCCAGCCTTCGCGCCGCCGCCGGCCATGAAGAGCGTGAAGCAATCGGGATAATGATCGCGACCCAGCACCTTGCTCGCAGCCGTGCGGCCTTCGCGGAAAGGTGTGCGTCCAAATTCACCGCCCCAGATGACCAGCGTGTCTTCGAGCAGGCCGCGTTGTTTGAGGTCTTTGATCAAAGCGGCGACCGGTTTGTCCGTCGCGGCCATTTTGTTGGTCAAACCGGTGGTGATGCCCAGCCCTTCACCCGTGCCGTGGAAGTCCCAACCCCAGTCAAAGAGCTGCACGAAGCGCACACCTTGCTCCACGAGCCGTCGCGCGAGCAGGCAGTTGTTGGCAAAGCTCGCCTCGCCCGGTTTCGCGCCGTAGGCCTCCAGCGTGGCCGCGTTTTCCTTCGAGATGTCCATCACCTCTGGCACACTCGCCTGCATGCGATACGCCAGCTCGTATTGCGCGATGCGCGTCACCGTTTCCGGATGCCCGAGCTCCGCCACCTGCTGCTGGTTGAGCTGATTCAGCACATCGAGCGTCTTGCGGCGCATCTCGCGATTCATGCCCGCCGGATCGCTAACAAACAGCACCGGATCGCCCTTGCTGCGGCACTGCACGCCTTGATACACGCTCGGGATGAAGCCGCTGCCCCAGCAACCCTGCCCACCGCTCGGCTGCGTGCCGCTGGAGATGAGCGAAACAAAGCCCGGCAAATCCTGATTTTCCGTGCCCAGCCCATACGTCGCCCACGAACCCATCGACGGCCGTCCCTGCCGCGCATGCCCGGTGAAAAGCAGCAGCTCCGCCGGCGCATGATTGAACTGGTCCGTGTTCATCGAGCGGATCA